>CANHPK010000175.1 GCA_947462525.1 Roseiflexaceae bacterium
AGATGGCAGCATCGCCGCTCCGGAAGCGCAGTTCGAACTGCGCCGATGTATCGAGGACCGATGGTTTGGCCGCGCTGCCGCGTTCGGAGGCGTAGATGTAGTTGACTTCACGGTGCTCTGCCACAAAACGTTCGACGAATGCGAGTGATCCGTCTGCTTCGCGGAGCTGTGCCGTGGTCTCGGCTATCCAGGCACGCGCTGCAGGATCTGCGTAGGTGTAAAGCACCGGCGGGGTGGTCACCGCGATGCCGGCGACCGGCAACAACCACCAGCCGCCATCGCCCCCGCGATCGACGCCCCACATCCAACCCGCGCTGTTGGTCATCACCGTCGCATCACGGGGCACGTTATCAACGGCCCACTGCAGGACCGCCTGATCATCGGCAGTCGCAATAATCGTGGTGTCTCGTACCACGGGGACGATACCTCCCACCGTTAGGGCGACCACCACACCGACGGTCACGGCAGTGACCCACTCGGGGATGCGTCGGACCACGCGCACCGACGCCAGCCCGAGCGCTATCGCGATGGGGATGTACAATCCCGTCGTGATGGTTTCGTTGGTGAAAAACGACAGATAGGGCAACCCGATGACGACGGGATTGGCCACCAGCACGGTCAGCACAATCCAGCATACCAACGCAAGCCCACGTCGCATGCGCAACCGCACCAACACCATCAGCGCACAAACCAGAGCAGGGACCAGCCAGCGGTTGTTGAGCGCCCAGACCAAGCCCCACACCACCCCGTTGTGACTCGGGTTCCCGGCGACGTGCATCGCCGAGGCACCTGCTCCCCCCTGTACATGCGCACCCACAAACAGCCACCATGGCAACGTCAACACCAGCGCCATCAGCACGGGACGGAGAACCCACCAGCCGGGAGCGCCATACACAATGAGTAGCGCACCGCCCCATAACAGCGCGATGACAAATACCACCATGTGGGTCAACGCGAGGAGCGTCATTACTGCACCCAGCCACACCCAATGGACGCGTTGACCGACCGGATTGAAGCAGTCGTCAATGAGCCACAATGCCGCAGGCAGAAAAACCATGCCCGTCAACAGCGTATAGCGCCCCCAGCTCAGGTAATACGCCGGCATAATCGACACCACGCCTGCCACGACAATCGTCACAGCGGTCGCCCACCAGGACCGGGTCCACTGCCACACAAGAGCCGCCACCGTGAGTACCGCGCACACGTTCCACACTTGGCCACTGGTCCGCAGATACTCTGCAACGTCGTGCAGCGGGATTGCGCTGAGTGACATCAACACCGCCATGATGCTGTGGTAGCCGCTGTGGTAGGTGAGTGCTGTCACCGGCAGATACGGTTCGAGGCTCCAGGGTGCATGCCCCGCCTCGACTGCCACCCGGATGAGCAAAGCATGATGCACCGAATCGACCCACGGCGGCATGGCAATATCTGCAATCTGTGCGACGCGCGTCCACACCACGGTCAAGGCCACCAGCACAACGGCAACCCCGCCAAGCCGGCTGGGGAGGGCGACCACAGTCCCGTCGGCTCGTCGCCACCACCGCATGACCGCGCTTATGGTGCCGATCGCCAACGCACCCTGCCACAGCAACGGCGGGACCCGTATATCCAACCATGCAGCCCACGCATAGACCACGGCAATCGTTGTGCATCCGATGATTGCGCGCACAAATATCGGTACACGACTGACGGTCCACTCTTGGAGCCACCAGCCAGGAACAACTGCGAGACAGCCAAACAGCACGAACCAGCGGGCCACCCCGCCGCCCACCCAGAGCACAGCAGCCATGCACATGACCAGCAAGAGCAGGTTTTTTTGGGTCGACACAGAGATGGTCATGCGGTTCTCACTTCGACACATCATGGTCAACACGGCGTTGGGTTGCCTCGATATCAGCACGCGAAAGGGTAGTCGTTGCATTCACGCAGCGGATGATCGGGGTCGTGCCATACAGGTCAACGCAGGTACTACTGCCGTTGTCGATGCGCCAGCTCCAGTGCTGCAGCAGTGGGGTGCCCACCAAGGCGCACAACATAATCTGAATCGGCGTTGCCTGCGTCACTACCACGACTCGTTGCCCGCGGTGGCGGGTAACCAGCTGCTGCCATGCTGCCACTATCCGCTCGGCAACGGTAGCCAGTGATTCGCCCCCTGGTGCAACGGCATGCAATGGATCGCGCAGACGATCTGCCATGATCAGTGGCCAGTCGCGGTGCGCTGCTGCACGGGTCAGTCCGGTGAGCACACCCAATCCTTGATCTGCCCAGCCAGCATCAACAACGGGTGCACGACGGCACAACGGTGTCAAGAATTGTGCACTCTGGTGCGTTGCACTCTGCGGCGCACAATAGACTGCATCGATCCGTTGGCGACGGAGCTGTACTGCAACCTGTGCGCTTTGTGCACTCCCGAGCGCAGTCAGTGGGCTGTCAGCCTGACCGTGGAAGCGACGCTCTGCATTTGCACGGCTCTGCCCTGCGCGGACCAACCAAATCGACGTACGCATGCCACCTCGATAGAAGAATGACCGCATCCATGTTGGATACGGTCATTGTACGGGAGGACACCGTGGTTGTCGTCAGCGACACACGCCTGCAGTGGTCACCACGGTGATGTCTTGGTAGCGAATCAGTGGGTTGATACTACTCACCAAGTCTCGGACCACATAGGCGGCATGCTGTGCTGCACGAGTCAAGATGCCCCGTTGACACGCCTTGGAGCGGGCAGTCTGCGCAGTGTCGGTACTGATTTGCTTCGTCAACGTGACTTCCAGTTGATCATCGGGGCTGAAGGTGTAGATTACACCAGACTTTCGTGCAGTGATGTAGCGCTGCTCGATGTCTTCGGTGACTGTTTCGATGGTCGGGGCTGGCAACGTGATGGTGATTTTGTTGCCGGGTGCAACCACTATGCGAGCATCTTGCAGATTAATCCCAGCCCGAACCTCATACGTTGCCAGCGCTTCGATGGTCAGCGTGCCGTTGAACAACTTATCGATGCTCGATCGATTCGCGCTGGTGTCGATGTTCCAATGGCTTTCGACAATCATCGATTGGGTGGTCAGCTGCCACTCGTTGCGCATGCTCCGCATGATCGCATCTTGGGTGACCACATACGGGGTCGCCGTAGGGGTCGGTGTCATGGTCGGGACAAGCGTGGCCGTGGCGGTCAGCGTCGCCGTCTGGGTCGGGGTGATTGTCTGCGTCGGTTGTCCAGCGAAGGCAGTAGGGGTGGTCTGGTCAGCGAGGACGATACGTGGCATCCCGGCACCCCAGCTGGTGCCTGACAGGATCATATACGCCGCCACGATGACCGCTCCCAGCGCCACGGTGCGCACGAGTGACCCGATGAATTGCATAATCTGCTGCATGTGGTGCTCCTCTTTCTGCGCGTCGTTGGACTTATTTGGTGGGCATCGGGGCAATGGTCTTGCAATCGCCTGCGTTGACAAACACATTCACCGTGGTGATCTGCGGATTGACTGCTTTGAGGAGTTTGGTCACCACAATGGTGAACTCATCGGCTGCCCGTTGCGTGAGCGCTTGGTCGCAGGCTTCCAACAACATCGCTTCTTGGACATTGATTTGTGCAGTTTGGTTGAGCATTGCGCTCTTGTCTGGCGCAAACCAGCCACGGCTCCCCGACTGACGGCGCATCTGTGTTTGATCGACCGTCAGCGAAAAAACCTGTGCATCCGGCACACGCACATCGACGGTGCGTCCGTCGTTTTTGATGCTGAGCGTATCGGTGAACGTTGACATATCGACGCCGGCAACGACGATGCCGGTGCCACATAACTCGAGCGTCTCGCCGACAAAGTATGAGTAGAAATGATTGGTTTCGTTGTTATCGACGGTGGCGCATCCAGTTACCGTCGCGCCTTGTGTCTCCCAGCGGTTGAGTCCCTGCATGGCGGTGACCAGTGCCTCGGTCGACACTACGTTCACAACCGCCGCGTCGTCTGTCGTCACCTGCGGCGCCGTGGTCAGTGTCTTCCAGATGCGTGTTGCAGTCTGCATGAGCCCGTCGACACGCGGGTACATATCGACACCCTGTAGGACGATGACCAAAACACCCACTGTGAACAGTGTCGGGATTGTTTTGAATACGAATCGTGCAATCATCTGTGCGACCTTTCGTCTCTGATTCCTGTTCCCATGTGACTCTACCATGCACCTGACAGACATTGTGTTAGATACACACTAACATATAAGTCCACAAATGTGATTTTCTTCCGGTCAAACGTATCGCTGTCATTCGTGCATAAGAGAGACGCGCATCAAGGGCAAATGGTTTCGTTGGCCTGCTGATATCCAACTGAAAGCGCCGTCATGTCGGTATCAGGGAGATGAAACAGAAAAACCCCGTTCCTGACCATGCAGGAACGGGGGATGAACAGAACGGTTATTCGGCGACAATCTGCGGAGCAGTGCTGATACTGATCTTTTTGGGCTGGGCTGCAGCAGTCTTGGGGACGCGGATGGTGAGGATCCCATTTGCCCCATGTGCAGTGACTGCATCGGCATCGACCGGCAGGGGGAACTCGATGCGCCGCGCGACCCGACTGACTGCATACTCACGGACATGCTTACGGACATCAGCAGACGGTGCTTCGGGGGTTGCATCTGCCTTGACCTGCAGCGTGCGGCCGACCACGGTCAACTCGATTTCTTCGGGCGCAATCCCGGGAACGACCATTTTGACGGTATACCCTTGCGTGTCCTCGGTGACCTCGATAGCGCCACTGGCGGGACGAGCAGTTAGCAGTTAGCAGTTAGCAGTTAGCAGTTAGCAGTTAGCAGTTTGCAGTTAGCAGTTTGCAGTTTGCAGTTTGCAGTTTGCAGTTTGCAGTTAGCAGTTAGCAGTTAGCAGTTAGCAGTTAGCAGTTAGCAGTTAGCAGTTAGCAGTTAGCAGTTAGCAGTTAGCAGTTAGCAGTTAGCAGTTAGCAGTTAG
>CANHPK010000176.1 GCA_947462525.1 Roseiflexaceae bacterium
AACAGTCGGAGTTGTTCGGACGGTTCAATGCCGGCCAGCATCCACCCACGCACGAGCTCGGCCCAGCGCCAGTTCGCAGCGTGCAGGGCGTCGAGGTGCGGCTCGATGTCGAACACCGGACCGTAGTGGGTCAGACACATCGCGCTGGGTGTATGGTGCCGCAGGGTTTGGAGCGTTGCGTCCCACGCTTCGAGGTCGATGTCGGGCGGCGGCGTGGCTGGCCGCACATACCGATACCCGGGCATGCGGATGCCCGCCATGTCGCCCACAAAGGCCACATTGGTCGGCTGATGGATGTACATGAGGTGATGGATGGCGTGCCCGGGTGCCGCAATCACGGTGAAGCGTTGGTCGCCGATGTGCAATGGCTCGCCGCCGTTGAGGGTGACGATGCGCGCGGCGGGGATGGCCAAAAACTCGCCCCACAGCACGTCCATCTGATCGCCGTAGATGCGGGTGGCACTGGTGATGAGCTTGGTCGGGTCGACCAGGTGCGTCAGCGCACGCTCGTGCACATACAGGGTCATGTGCGGGTAGCGGTCGAGCAAGGTCCCGGCCGCACCCCCGTGGTCGAGGTGGATGTGGGTGAGCACGATGGCGCCGATGTCGTCAAACGTCAACCCATGCACCGCCAGTGCCTCGGCCAGCGCCGGCAGCACGACGGTAGGACCGGGATCGATGAGGATGTTGACGGTGCCACGAACCAGGTAGCAGCAAATAATCTCGGCGCGACCGAGATGCATGGTATCGAGCGGGATAATCGTCGGGGGCAATGCGTGCATGGATGCGCTCCATACCCCGCACGTCGGTCGACATGCGGGGTAGTGTTGGATTAGATGCTGACGGTGGCCTCGTTGATGGCATTCCAGACGCGTTCTGGCCGCATCGGGATGTCGATGGCCGTAATGCCCAGGTGCGACAGCGCGTCGATGACAGCGTTGGCAGTGGCTGGGGTCGAGCCGACGGTGGCGGCTTCGCCGATGCCCTTGACGCCGAGCGGATTGAGCGTAGTGGCGGTTTCGGTTTTGTCCAACGTAAACGTCGGGAAGTTATCGGCCCGCGGCAGTGCATAGTCCATCAACGATCCGCTGAGGATCTGGCCGTTGTCGCTGTAGACGACTTCTTCGTACAAAGCCTGCCCGATGCCCTGCGCCAATCCACCGTGGACCTGCCCAGCCACCAAGGTGGGGCTGATGCGTGGACCACAGTCGTCGACGCTGTAGTATTGGACCACACGCGTCTCGCCCGTCTCGGGGGTGACTTCGACCACACACAGATGCGCCCCAAACGGGTAGAGCAACGCGTTGTCTTTGGCGCGGAAGAACTCGGTCGCCTCGAGGCCCGAGGTCGTCTCGCCCGGCAATTTGTCGCTGTAGGCGCGCTTGGCAATCTCGGTCAGGGTCACGCCACTGTCGGGTGCCCCTTTGACCTGGTAGCGCCCCTCGTGATAGACGATGTCGCTGGGCGATGCTTCGAGCATGTGGGCGGCCACGCGGATGGCCTTTTCGCGGATGACCTCGATGGCCTGTACCAATGCACCGCCACCCATGGCCAAACTCCGGCTGCCCATGGTGCCATGGCCCATCGGCGTCGTGGCGGTATCACCCGATTTGACAATGACGTTGTCGAAGTCCGCACCGAGTTGGTCCGACACAATTTGCGCAAACGTCGTGTACAAGCCCTGGCCATGCGGCGAGGTACCGGTGTAGACCGTGACGGTACCGGTCGGCTCGACCCGCACGGTGGCGCTTTCGAACGGACCAAAGCCACACATCTCGACATATACCGCAAACCCAAGCCCGAGCAGCGACGTCGCTTTGCCCGCAGCAAAATCTGCTCGGCGTTGGGCTTGTTGGGCCAGGAGGCCCTGGTAGTTGCTGACTTCGATCAGCTTGGTCAGTGATTTGTCGTATTCGCCGGTGTCATAGAGCGGACCGGTGGGGGTTTTGTAGGGGAACGCCGTCGGTGGGATGAAATTCGCACGGCGCACTGCCGCTGGGTCCATCCCCAGTTCGTCAGCAATCGCGTCCATCATGCGTTCGATGTAATACGCTGCCTCGGGGCGGCCAGCGCCACGGTAGGCTGCCACGGGGGTGGTGTTGGTATAGACCGCTTGCACCGTGCCATCGATGACGGGGATGTGATAGACGCCCACCGACATCATGCCGGTCAGGTTGGCCAATCCGGCGGCGACGGGGTATGCGCCGATGTCGGCCGTGATGTGGAACCGCATTGCCTCGACCGTGCCATCCGCCCGCACTGCACAGCTATACTCGGCGACTTGGCCACGGCCGTGGGTGGTGGCGGTCATGTGCTCGATGCGGCCCTCGACCCACGACAGGGGGATGCGCATATGGCGTGCCAGTGCGGCCAAGGCAGCGTCTTCGGAGAAAACACCGATTTTGACGCCAAAACCACCGCCGACGTCAGGAGCGACCACACGGATGAGGTTTTCGTCCATGCGCAGAATCTCGGCCAGGCTGGTGCGGTTCATGTGGGCAGCCTGCGTGCTCGAGTAGACGCTGATGCCCTCGCCGAGTGGGTCGGGGAACGCCACAACCGCGCGCCCTTCCATCGACACGCCGGCCAAACGTTGATTGGCCATGGTGCGTGTGACGACTTTGTGGGCTTTGGCAAAGGTCGCATCGGTGTCGCCGACTTTTTTGGTCCAGGTGTGGTGGACGTTGCTCTCCATATCGACAAAGAGCTTGGGTGCACCGGGTTTGGCGGATTCACGCATGTCGACGGCAGCCGGCAAGACGTCATAGTCGATCTGGACCGCGCCGACGCCGTCGACCGCAATGGCGGCAGATGTGGCAATCACGGCAGCGACAATCTCGCCGACGTGGCGGACGGTCCCGAACGAAATCGGGTAGTGACTATGTGGCCGAACGCTCTCGACCCCGGCCTCGGCCGCTCCTTCGCCGCCGGCACCGAGTGGCATGGGGCCGCACAATTTGGCGAGTGCTTGGCCGGTAATGACCGCCGTGACACCGGGGATGGCCAGTGCATCGGTTGCATCGATGGTCCCCACGCGGGCATGTGGGTACGGGCTGCGTACGAAGGCGACGTACTGCATGCCGGCGAGCTTCATGTCGCCGACGTATGCGCCGCGACCGTTGAGCAGCCGTGGGTCTTCTTTGCGTTTGACTTCAGCGCCGATGAGTTTTGCGTAGGCCATCTCTGCCTGCCTTTCGGGTCAAAACAACAATGTCTTGGTGAGGGAATATGTTTATCTGTGTAGTATAAATCATCCGTTGCTGATGAGTGAGGGGGCATGGGAATGCGGATGGTGGCTGACGAGTGCAACACCGCACCATAAATTGACGCAAACGGCCTGCAATGGTAGGATAGCGGCGTTCATGTAATCCTACGGAGGTCTCGTCTAATGAAGCTTCACGAGTATCAGGCGCGCGATATCTGTGCGCAATACGGCATACCAGTCACCGGCGGCGGCGTCGCCACAACCGCGGCAGAATGCCGTGCCATCGCCGAGAAAATCGGCGCACCCGTCGTCGTCAAAGCCCAGGTCTTTGTCGGTGGTCGTGGGAAAGCCGGCGGCGTCAAACTCGCGAACAATCCGGCCGAAGCCGAACAGCACGGCAAAGCCATTCTCGGTATGGACATTAAAGGTCTGACCGTCGAGAAGGTGCTCGTCGCCGAAGCAATCACCTACGAGCGCGAAATCTACCTCGGCGTCATCATGGACCGCGCCTCCAAGCGCATCGTCGTGATGGCCTCGGCCGAAGGCGGCGTCGAAATCGAAGAGGTCGCCAAGACCAACCCCGATGCCATCAAGAAAATCGAAGCACACCCAACCCTGGGCTTGCTCGACTACCAGGCCCGCAATCTGGCCTTCGCCGTCGGCTTCACCGATGGCAAGCAGGTCCGCCAGTTCGCCGGCATCGCCATGAGCCTGTTCAAGGTCTACATGGAACAAGACGCCTCCCTGGCCGAGATTAATCCCCTCGTCGTCAAGGCAGACGGTAGCCTGCAAGCCCTCGACTCCAAGATCGTCGTCGACGACAGCGCGTTGTTCCGCCATGCCGAGCTCGAAGCGATGCGCGACGCATCCGACGAGCCTTTGGCCGAGCAGCAGGCCCGCGAAGCCGGTATCACCTTCATCAAGCTCGACGGCGACATCGGCTGTATGGTCAACGGGGCCGGTCTGGCCATGGCTACCATGGACGTCGTCAATTTGTACGGCGGATCACCAGCCAACTTCCTCGACGTCGGCGGCGGCGCCGGTAAAGACAAGGTCAAAGCAGCCTTGCAGATTATCTTGTCTGACAAAAACGTCAAAGCCGTGTTGTTCAACATCTTTGGCGGTATCACCCGCGTCGACGAAGTCGCCCGCGGCATCATCGCTGCCCTTGCAGAAGTCAACACCGACGTGCCGATGGTCGCCCGCTTGGTGGGCACCAACGAAGTCGAAGGTCGCAAACTGCTCGAAAACAGCGTCCTCATCCCCGCCGCGACCCTCGGCGAAGGCGCCCAAAAGGCCGTCGCTGCAGCCAAAGAATACGCAGCCCGCAAAGGCCTCTGATAGATATCAGTTATCAGTTAGTAGATATCAGTTGTTTGGTTTCAGGGTGTTTCAGCGCAGTGTCCGGAGCAATCCGGCGCTGCGTTTTTGTATGACGTCTGATTCAATTAACTACCCACTACTCACTGAAAACTGAAAACTGAAAACTGAAAACTGAAAACTGAAAACTACTAACTACTAACTACTAACTACTAACTACTAACTACTAACTACTAACGGTTGTGTCTTGTCAAGTGGTGTAAATTCGTGGTTTCTTTGAAGCGGCAATAGTTAGCGGCGTTACCTGGATTCGCGGGCTTCATCCATGGACTTTTTGGTGAAGTAGCTGCGCTTCAGACTCCATTCTCTGTCTAGTTCTACAACCTCAATTCCAACGAGGCGCAACGCAGATTCGGCATCAGGAAAAAC
>CANHPK010000177.1 GCA_947462525.1 Roseiflexaceae bacterium
GGCAGGTCGTGGTCCAGCAATCCCCAGATTGTTTGTATCAGCGTAGCGTCGTCGTCATCGGTTACTGGGTCTGTCGGTGCTCCCCGCTGCAGCGTGACGGCTAGTAACTTCCATGTCGCTTCGAGTCCATCGACGATAGCAGCAGCAGTCTGTGGCTCGGCATTGCTCCCATCCCACGCGAGCCATGGCTGCACGGCAGCAGCGGCACTGCCAAGGCTATGGGTCAGATGCAACGCCCGGCCATAGACGATATGCGCGGCGATTTCGCCTGGAGTACGCAGTGTCGGTAGGGGACGCTGCTGCAATTGTTCGGGTGTCAATGGCGCAATCGCGCGTATGAGAGCCTCTTGATAGTCACTCCAACTGGCAAATACACGCGATTCTACAATGACCGCTCTCATCATTGATGCTCCTCGTTCTGTGGATGGAGTACATTTTACTGTGGGAGGGGCACCTCGATGCAACGGGTATGTTTGCATTGACATGATGGGGGCCTGTGTATTGGGTGGTTGTCAACGACGTTTGAGGTACGTCAAGAGGGTGATAATGCTCACGGTCACCACGAGCACCGGTCCTGGTGGCTGATTGATGACGAGTGTGAGAATGAACCCACCGAGATTACCCACGAGGCCGATACCCACTGCCCACGCGATCATCCCCCGTTGTGATTGGGCCATATTGCGGGCAGCCAACGCCGGCAGAATGGTAATCGCATCGACCAACAACGCACCGGTCTGACGGACAGCTGCGCCGATGGCGAGGGCAATGACCCCCATCACAATGGTTGTCACCAGACCGATGGGGACGCCTGAGCTCCGTGCAATTTCTCGGTCGTAGAGCAGCAGGGTAAGATCTCGACGGAACACCACTGCGACTCCAACCACGGCCGCGGAAATTCCCGCCATCATCCAAACATCCTGCTCCCGCATGGCCAATATCGATCCCCACAACAGCTCAAACGCGCCGTTTGCATTCACCCCCGCAATCGAGAGCACGAGCAGTGCTGCAGCAATCGCAAGGGTCATGACCAACCCCATTGGTCCGGCCAATCCCGTCGGTTTGTCCGCAAGCGGTGCGAGGGCGATTCCCACAATCCCGCAGCACACCACCCCCATCAACGCGGTGTCAAGCCCGAGGACCATGCCCAATGCAATCCCCAACAATGCTACATGCATCATCGCAAAGCGTACCGGCACAATATTGAGTCCCAAAATCCACACACCCACGACGGGGAACACCGCGCTACTGATACACAACGCCACAAAAGCCCGCTGTACAGGGATAAGCGCAAAATACTCGTACCATGCAGCGGTCATCGTGGCACCTCACGCATCTGCCCACCCGCCATCTCATAGACGCGGTCGCAACGCTCAATGAGTGCGCGGTCGTGCGTCACCACCAGCATCGTCTGTGCCGATTCGGTCAACAAACGCGCCATGGCCTGTTGCCCTGCAAAGTCAAGCGCAGCCGTCGGTTCGTCTGCGACGAGGAGTTGAGCCCCACCCGTCAGACTTCCGAGTGCACGTGACAGAAAAACGCGCTGCAGTTGACCACCGGACAACGTCGAGAGATTACGCGTGAGAAAGGGCTCCATGGCGAGGTCAATCGCCGACTGTCGCGCAGCCGCGGGGTCGAGGCTACTGTCGAGCAACTCGTGTACCAAGAGCGGGAAGGCTCCGGTCGCCTGCCGTTGTGGCATCCAGGCGATGGCCCGATAGACCCAGGGGTGGTTGCCGCGGCTCGCCACCGTACGCCCACCAATCGTTATGTGCCCTGAGTACTCACGATGAAATCCCATAACTGCCCGCAGGAATGTCGTCTTCCCTGATCCGTTCCCGCCAATCAGCGCAATATGTTCCCCCGCACGTACGACAAGAGTCGCATCACGCACTGCGACCGTGGTGCCATACCGGCAGCAGAGTGCATCGGTGGCAAGCACCGCAGGTATGTCTGTATCCGATTCTCTGTGGTTCATCATTGTCACGCTCTATTGTGTCTCTCGTTGCCCAGGTTGGGAGGAATACACCTGCCGCGAAACGTTCTTCAGAATACAATCACTCTAGATGGGCGTTTTCATGCGCCATCGCGAGGTTTCATGACATGCAACGTTTAACTGTCGTATGGATGCCGACTCGCAGCGTTGTGTTCGAAGGTTGCAGTTCTTAATGCTTCAATGCAGAACCGGCATCTCGCACCAAAGCAGCTACGCGGCCTCGTATCGACGGTGGTTTTCCACATGCTTACGAGACACCATTGAGTAGTACACAGCCTCGTCAAGATGCGTACGTCTTCTTGGTGCGCTAAACATTTGTCGGCGCCTGTATCCTCGCAAAACACGCCAGTAACCGAAATCGATACGCGTCAGATGAAGAGGAGCGGGAGACCCCGCTCCTCACCGTTGTGTTCTTCTTTCGCTCCGAGGAGTTACTTCGTCCCGAATACCTTCTTGATGGTTTCGGCGTTGGTGCGGAACACGCTTAACAACTCGAAGTCATCACCGGGGAAGTTGATCAAAGCGACCGAGATTGCTCCAGTTGCTTCGACAATTGCCTGTCCAGCTGGCATATGTGCGTTTTCGAAGACATATGCCGGCTTAAGGTCACTCAGTTTCTTCAGGTCTTCGGGGGCCATCGGCATCGGGCCATAACTGCCTGCACTCGTCAATCCTGCCATGTAGACAAACGGCGTCACAAACAGCTGATTGACCACGACCGGCTTGGCCGTGCCGACGCTCTTTGCGACGTCAGCAGCCAATGTCGCATATTCGCTGTCGAACGCGGTCAAATACGCCTTCGCATGCTCAACGGTACCGAAGAGTTCGCCCAATCTTGTGACTTCCTTGTGGATGCCCTCAGGGCTGTTTTCGGTCGCAACGGTGACCAATTTGGTCTTGTCTGCGCCAACCGCTTCGGTCATCTTGGCTGCAAACCCCTCAAATCCTGCCAGCAGCACATAATCTGCATCGGCAATAGCCGCCAGATCGGATGGCTTCGGGTCGTAGTCGGGTGGATGCTGCAGCGAGCTGGGGGCAATAACGGTGATGTCGGTTGCGCCAGCGGCCTTGGCAAAAGCGGCAACCCAGCTGGTTGAAGCAACAATTTTGAGACTATTGGATGCGGGAGCACCCTCGCCGGCTGGTGCGGCAGTCGGTTCGGTCGTCGCTGGTGCTTGTTGGCCACAGCTAATCAATACACCCAGGATGGTCAGACAGACCATCATCGTGCGGAATATACGCATAGTGAGTTCCCTTTTGTGCACATGTCCTCACCACCACAGTGGCGGCGAGCAAAAATAAACATGACGATGGCCAAAAGGAGTTATTTGGGTGGGGGAGCCGTGGGGAGCGCTACAAAGGATGCGACAGGTCCGAGCGATTCTGTGATCGCACCAATCAACAACATGCTGACCGTCATCGCTGCCGTCAGACCGAATACCGCCGGGTAGACACTCAACGGCACGAGTGTGCTCGCTGACGAAGTCGGCACTGACGATGCAAGCCCTGTCGGTGTTGGCATACCACTGCCCATGTCGCAGACGTACAGTGTTGTGTGTGCCTTGCCGTGCTCGGCATGCATCGACCAACAGTGCATGTGGCATGCAAGTGGGTTCAACACCAGCAACAGACAAACGACACACATCGATACCCAATCCGTCATCTGGCTTGGTATCGTTATGAATAGGTAGCGTTGTCTGTGAAACAGGCGTTGTGAATCCATTCACAGACTTTAGCAGAAAATAGGTGTATTGTAAAGATTCATCAAACCGCAGCGACGCTGCACCGTCGTGGAGGCACCCGCATGACCACATCACCGTTCTACACCCACCTGCGCCCGCAACAGTTCCGCGATCGCCTCGCCGCCTGTGCCGTCGGCTACATCCCATTGGGGACGCTCGAATGGCACGGCGAACACGGCGCACTCGGCACCGATGCCATGATCCCGACGGGCATCTTCGCACGCGTGGCACAACAATACGGCGGGATTGTCTTCCCACCGGTCTACATGGGGCCTGACCGCATCCGCCTCGAAGCAGATGGTTTATCACTGCAAGGGATGGAATACGCAGATTCGACCACTCCGCCCCACCAACTGGCAGGCGGCTGTTATTGGCTGCCCGAGGGCTTGTTTCAATTGGTACTCGAGAATCTCATCCAACAAGCCAAACGGGCCGGATTTACCACCCTGGTCGCCGATGGACACGGCCCGTCGCGGATTCTGTGGAACCGCATGGCACCCTTCTGGGAGGCTCAGTACGGCATCCGTCTGATCGGCGTCACCCGCGACATCGGTCCCGCCTGGTGTAGCCAAATCGACCACGCCGCAATCAACGAGACGTCGCTCATGCTTGCACTCCACCCCGAGCTCATCGATCTTTCGGTACTGCCCACAGACCGCGCTATCTATCCGCAAGGCGTCGGTGGTCCTGACCCGCGCGACGCAACCGCCGCACACGGCGAAGCGCTCATCGCGACCTGCGTGCAACTCCTCATCGCCGTACTTACGAAGACGCAGCAACATCCTGCCCCATAGTGTCGGTGTAGGCACCGTTCACGTTGCACTAATCGGCTTCGTGGATATCGTTATTGCCACGTTTGGGGATTGAACGTTATCGGTACTGTTGCTTTGTGACGCTGTATAATCTCAAACGACAGCGTCACGTTGGACTCGATTTTCTACTGTCTTTGGTCAATCGGAAAACTGAAAACTGAAAACTACTAACTACTAACTACTAACTACTAACTACTAACTACTAACTACTAACTACTAACTACTAACTACTAACTACTCTGCGTCATTGGTCCATACACCACACCGAGCACATAAATCACCACCAGCACCACTGCGATGATGACGTACGCAGGGTATGCATCGGAGTGGAACCACGCCTCGATTCCCTCGGCTTCGGCGGCACTATCGTCCATCGGCCACAACCGCGACA
>CANHPK010000178.1 GCA_947462525.1 Roseiflexaceae bacterium
CGCGGATTTCGCCGTACCTACATCGGTTCGGCACCGGGACGCATCATCCAAGAACTGCGCCGCGCTGGCAGTGCAGATCCGGTCATCCTCTTGGACGAAATCGACAAACTGGGCAATGACTATCGTGGTGATCCCGCCTCTGCGTTGCTGGAGATTCTCGATCCCGAACAAAACAACACGTTCACCGATCACTATCTGAATGTGCCCTTCGACCTCAGTAAAGTGTTCTTTATTGCGACCGCCAATACCATCGACACCATCCCAGCACCACTACGCGACCGCCTCGAAATCATCGAGCTGAGTAGTTATGTCGAAGACGAAAAACTCGCAATTGCTCAGCAGCACCTCGTGCCCAAGCAGATGCGTGCCAACGCACTCCTGGCCGAAGACGTCACTATTACCGAGGACGCACTCACGGCCCTGATCCAGCAATACACGCGTGAATCCGGCGTCCGCGGCCTCGAACGCCAGGTGGGCAATGCAATGCGCAAAGTCGCTCGCCTGTTGGAAGAGACCCCAGACGCCACCCGCCCGGTCGTGGTCGACCGTGCCTGGCTGACCAATACAATCGGCCAACCGCGCTTCTTCGCCGAAGACCGCGAGCATATCGCCCAGCCGGGCATATCGACTGGTCTGGTCTGGACCGCCGTCGGTGGCGACATCATCTATGTCGAAGCCGCCATGATGCTGGGCAGCAAAGAGTTGCGCATCACCGGACAACTGGGTGATGTCATGCGCGAAAGCGCCGAGGCAGCGTTGACCTGCATCCGTACCCGCAGTCAAGCCCTGGGTATCGAGGCAAATTTCTTCGACACCCGTTCACTGCATATCCATGTCCCTGGTGGCGCTGTGCCCAAAGACGGTCCGTCGGCTGGCATCACCATGGCGTCGGCCCTGGCGTCGGCAGCGACCGGGCGCATCGTCCGCGATGACGTCGCAATGACAGGCGAAATAACCCTGCGTGGTCGCGTGTTGCCGGTCGGCGGCATCCGCGAAAAAGTCCTCGGCGCCTTCCGTGCAGGGATTACGACCATTGTCTTGCCCCGTCGCAATGCCATCGACGTCGAGGAGGTTCCGGCCGAAGTACGGGCGCAATTGACCATTATCCCCGTCGACACCATCGACGAAGTCCTTGCAAACGTCCTCTTGCCGCACCCCGAGGCAACCATCGCAGTCAAAAGTTACGCAATGCTCTAGTAGCACAAGAACGCCCCCCGTCGCTGGAGCGACGGGGGGCGTTTTGATCGATTTAGCGGGGGGTGACATCACGCGGTGGCACGAACCGACCATCACGTTGCTTGCGCCATTCGTTAATTGCCCATATCAGCAGTGCGGTCGCACCTGCTTCGTCGAGATTGCCAATGAATGGGATGTTGTCTGGGATGAATTCGAGGAACCCAGCGGTCGGATTGATGATGTACACAACACTAAAGAGTATCGAGAGAATGAGCAGCGGAATAGGTGTCGCTTTGGGTGTCTGCACGCGCGTTCCTTTCGTATGAGGTGCGAGCAATGAACAGCACAGAGACGCATGTGCACCGCAATTTGTTGCAATATTCCGGTATACTACCACTATTCGTAGCATAGAGGTTCCTATATGGACATGACCAAACACCGTGTGCTTGTTATTTTTGCGCATCCCGATGACCCAGAGTTCATGGTAGGCGGCACGATTGCCAAATGGACGCGCGAAGGTGCACGGGTCGATTATGTCATCATCACCGACGGCAGCGCCGGCAGCAACGACCCAGCAATGACGCGTGAGGCGCTGGTGGCAATTCGGCAGACCGAACAACGTGGCGCTTGTGATGTCGCAGGGGTCTCGGATCTCGTCTTTTTGGGCTACCAAGACGGTATTCTGCAAGCCACGATTGAACTCCGTCGTGAACTGACCCGCCTCATCCGCCGGTACAAACCAACCATTGTGGTGTGTGGCGACCCGACCGCCTGGTATTACGGCAATAGCTATCTGAACCATGCAGATCATCGGGCTGCCGCAGTCGCGACGCTCGAAGCGGTGTTCCCCAGTGCCGAAACGCGACCCATCTTCCGTGAACTCCTCGACGAAGGGCTCGAACCGCACAAAGTCCATCAGATCTGGATTACCGGAGCGGCAACTCCAGATACGTGGGTCGACATCAGCACCGATTTTGATACCAAACTCGATGCCCTGCGTCATCACAAGAGTCAAGTGGAAGTGGGCGATGGGGCGTTTATCCGGCAATGGGCAGCCGATGATGGCAAAGCAGCCAATATTCCATTGGCAGAGAGTTTTAAAGTCATGAAGCTATATCATGAGGAACCTTCGTCATGACCGTCAGCTATCGTGCGCAAATCGAAGCGACCCAGCAGCTCATGTCGGCAATGCTCACGCATGCCGATGCAATCGAACACATCGCCGGGCGCATCGCCGACGCGGTCCTCGGCCAACACACCCTGTATACCTGCGGCAACGGTGGGAGCGCGGCAGATGCAGGGCATTTCGCCGAAGAATTGTCGGGGCGCTATCGCACCAATCGGCGTGCCTTGCCTGCACTATCACTCAGCATCGATGCGCTTGCGATGAGTTGTATTGCCAACGATTTCGGCTACGATCAGGTGTTCGCACGGCAAATAGAGGCACACGGCAAGGCCGGTGATGTCCTCGTGGTCTTTAGCACCAGTGGCAACTCGATCAGTATCATCAATGCGTTGACCACCGCACGTGCACGCGGCATGGTGACCATTGCACTCCTCGGTAAAGGCGGTGGTACGGCCAAAGGGATGGCAGATGCCGAAATCATCGTGCCGTCGATGGATTCGGGCCGCACCCAAGAAATGCACATACAAATTGTCCATTATGTCTGCGAGGTCATCGAACAACGGTGTCTATAACGCGTCGTGGATTCATCCGAACATCGCTCGGTGTTGCGGGGGCTGCACTCGCGAGCTGTAGCATGCCGGCACTCGACGGACAAGCACCAGTGGTCATTGCAACGCCAACGGTGACCATTTGGACGACGAGTTATGTCATCGATGACGCACTGGCACGCTGGCGTGGTGCACACCCACGCATCCCCGTTACACGCAAAGTGGTAGCAGCCGCAGAGCTCAACCGATGGATCGCCGAGAGCATCCGCGGCGACCGGTCAGCCCCCGATATTGTGATTGCAGATGCGACCACGATTGCGGCTTGGAACGTCCAACGGTATTGGCGCCAGCAGCAAATCACTCCAGCAACCGACCTGCAGCACATGCAAATGGGTATCCAACAATGCACCGACGCAACGCAATCCCGCTTCGCAATCCCCCTGGCGGTCAACCCACTCGGCGTCTGGTACGATCGTGACATCCTGGGGAGTGTTCTTGCACAGCCCGATCCCCTCCAAGTAAACGCTGCATTCGGCGTTACGCTGCAATCATTCGTATCGTTCCTGACCGAGGTCGCTCGTTCACTCCCCAACGGTCCATTGCTCAGCAGTATCGTTGATGATCTACTGATTCCACAGCTCGAGCGAAGCAGCATGGCCGGTGACATGTTCGACGCGACATGGGAACAAACATTTGACGCAGTCGCAACAACCGCCGCGTTACAGCAGTGGGCTGCGACCGAACGCCATTTTTCTGGCCCTTGGTATCAACGCATCACACACCAACAGACCGGTATGATCGTTGCTGGTAGGTGGATGCAGGCAGCCCTCATGCGAGCGGTCAATGATTCCCCCAGCTCGTGGCGCCTCTGCGCACCAGCGGGGGGATACATCGCTGGGCCGAGTCTCGTGGCTGCCGTACCAGAGGTATCACCCCAACCAGAATCAGCCACCGCACTGGCAACTGACGTTGCAAACGATGGCGAACTCCAGCATCTGCTGGCAGTTGCAAGCGGCACCGTACCGAGCTTGCGTGCAGCACACAACGTTGCGCCATTTGTCGGTACTGATCCGTTTTGTGGCGGACAACAAATAGGGAGCATCTGGTGCGACGCTGCAGAATCATTGACTGCGGTACCGCAAACCGCTGACCGTATTGCGCGTCGTCGAGAAATCCAAGATCGGCTCATCAAAACGTATTCGCGCTAAACCGGCTCTACGCATACCCGCTGAGCAACATCCGGCAGTTGCACACGACTGTCTACCCAACACGTGCATGTTTTTGTGGGCCCATCTATCACGCACTCCCGACGCATCCAACATCGCACGGCGTTCCATTTACACCTAACGACAATTATCCATCAGCAGTAGGAAACTGTGACGCAGCGGGTCATGTTCCTACACAACAGAAATCACGTCTGTCTTGTATTTTTGGATAAAACAACACATCAATGAAAATAGTTCTACACATTTTTGTTTTTTAGAGACGTAAACAATTTCGCGGGGATGTAACTACTCTGTTGCTTCGGTGCGCATGTACAGTGGAATGAGATATTTTGTTGCTGATTTGCATACGGCTGAACGGTCGCTACCGCACAACCAACTCATCGACGTTGCCCCGACGCATGCTGCGTTGAGAAGCAATGTGAATCAACTACCGTCTGCGTAAATGGAAGTCACTCAACGACGCATTATGAGTAGCGTATGAGACGAACGTCGTTGTGCAGGAGTCATCAAATCTGTTTGCACATGAACTGAGAAATATGTCACTCGTACCAAGTATTCAGCACTAGAGTTTGCATATTTGACAAATGAAAATACTTCTCTATAATCTACCTATCACCAACCTTGGAAGTACATACTGTGCGAGAGTGCGTCACTGGCTTCTTTTGTGGTGATAATTCTATCGTAGGTACGGCCTATCCGTACCAACAACTCTTCTGAGTTGTTTCTTCCAATGGAGGAGGATCCATCATGGCGATGAATGACAAATCCCTTTCGCGTCGTCGGTTCCTGCGGCTTGCAGCCGCCGGCCTCGGTGCGGCAGGTGCAGCCGGCGTTCTGGCTGCGTGTGGTGGCGCTGCAAC
>CANHPK010000179.1 GCA_947462525.1 Roseiflexaceae bacterium
ATGTCCATGCACGCAGATCACTTCGTCTATGTCCATGCACGCAGATCACTTCGTCTATGTCCATGCACGCAGATCACTTCGTCTATGTCCATGCACGCAGGTGCATGGTCAAGGAGTCGGCGTCGCGCTCTTGGTCGGGGTGCGTGACGCGTTCACACCGTTGCTCTGGTCACCCAGCACAATGATGCGGCCGTTGCGCAAACCGAGGATGGTGTTGGAGTACCCGGCGTTGGCATTGTAGATGTCGGTGAACTCTGCAGGGATGAGCAACTGGTTGTACTCGTTGCTGCCCCAGCCGAACACGGTACCGTCTTTGCGCACTGCCAAGGTGAACTGATTGCCGGCGCTGACCTGCTTCATGTCTTTGGCATTGGCTGGTACCGTCGACTGGCCTTTGGCGTTGCCGCCCCATGCTAGCACTGTTGCATCGTCGAGCAACGCTACCGAGTGGTCGAGACCACCGGCGACTTGAACGACCTTCTTGGCGGGTTTGCTGACAATTGCAGCAGGGACTTTGGTCTGGCCACTCTCGTTGGCACCCCAGGCAGCCACAGTGCCGTCTCGCTTGACGACCAGTGAGTGTGCTTTACCGGCGGCAATGGATACCACGTCCTTCAAGCCTTTGGGGGTTACTGCTTGCTTGAAGCCGTTGTCGCCCCAGGCATAGACCAATCCGGTTTTGGACAACGCCAAACCATGTGATCCACCAGCCGCAATCGACACGATGTCTTTGTTGACCGTGGCGGGGAAGGTGATTTGCTTCAAGGTATTTGCACCCCAGCCATAGACCTTGCCGCCCTTGAGTGCCAGGGCGAAGTTGGTGCCGACTGCGATATCTTCAATACCGGTACCGCAGCATGGTGGGATATTGGTCTGGAACTCACGGTTCATACCCCAGGTGACCAAGGTGTTGTTCTGGAGCAGACCGAGCACAAACGACGCTCCGACGGCACCTTTCTTCATGAGGAAGGGGATTGGTGACGGCGTCATCGTCGGGGTGAACGTTGGAGTGTTGGTTGCCGTGTTCGTATTTGTCGGGCTGCTGTAGACCGTTGGTGTCGATGTCGCTGCAGCGGTTGCAGTATGTGTTGACGTCGGAAGCTTCGTGTTGGTGGGGAACGGCGTCTCGGTTGGTTCTGCGGTGAATGTCGGACCACCAGGAGTGATGGTTTCGACAGCACTACCAATGTCTACCGGTGCACAGACAGCTGCCGTACCCGTACATCCTGGAGTCTTGCCGGCTGTACCGCCACCCAAGCCTGCGTCAATCGCCATTTTGCTTGAACGATACGCGGATTTGCCAAAGATGTATGCATAGGTGAACGAGACGGTAGCACCCGATGCAACGGTGTTGAACTTCGCAGCGATGCCGATCGTGTTGTCACCGTTACCAGCGTCTGGTGCACCGTAATACACTTTCGAATCGAGTGACCACGGACCAGCAATACCAGTCTTGACGTTCGTTTCTTTGCCGGTGTAGTAGCCCATCACGTACTTCGAGAACGTCGTCTCGGAAAACACGACGTAGTCGGGTCCGATCGTCGAATATCCCAGCGCGTTATTCGTAGCAGAGCTATCACTGCCCCCGATACGTGCATCGGAGTCGATGTGACGGCCAATGTACAGCTCGCCAATAGCACTCTTTGCAGTAATCGACGTCGTGATTTCGATAAACTTTGAAAACTGATTAAAATGGATGTCGTTTTCCATCTTAAAAAGCGCATTTTCTGAAGTCTGAATCAGGCGCAAATCCCAGCGCTTGCCACGGAACAACACACCTGATTTATCTACAAGTGTCTGATTTGTTGCAATGGGATTCGGGCTCGACTGCGCATTATTGTCGTAATAATTGACGTTGTCTGCGTTAATCGAGACGCCCTCGTATGGTGTCCCTGGTGTCAAAAAATCGTATGAATCGTTGAACGTACCGGTACACGTGTCATCATACTGAATCCCAGGTTTTGTACCGCCACCAATGCCCAATGACCCTGTCGACTTGGCACCCATCTTGATACATTTGCCAACCAGTGTTTTGGTCGATGTCGCTACGCGCGGCTCGCCCGCACGTGGCTGCACCTGGTTGTTTGGCTGTTGTGCAGGAGCTCCCATCACGACGCTGGTCGACACGGTCAGTACGAGTGTCAGGGCAAGCGCCACCCCTCGTTTTTTCCAAGACATTGCTTCACCTTTGTTACTATCCATACCAACTTAAATTATACACATTTAAATCGATTTTTATCGTGCTATTTTGTTATAAATTTTATCTATTTTTTATTTTTCAATTTAATTAATGAAGTTTATAATTCATTATTTCACACAAAACCCCCAGACGAAGCACCGTACGGCGCTCTGGTCTGGGGGTTATGAAGGATTTTTTGTTATACAAACGCTCCATCCGCAACGAATGAATGCGTATGCGACATGCAGCCGTCGTGTTTTGCATAGGAACAGCTGCTCTATGCGAGTAATAACACAGACTGATGTGCGTACTGTCAACGCAAGCAGCTCCGTCGACCCACGCGCTGACTTAGCCGTAGGTGGGGTGTTGTGGCCAGCCTGCGGGCGAATCTTCGAAATCGAGTTGGCGGCCGTACGGCGTTCGATCGAGGAACGACTGCGCGCTGGCCAGCCCTTCGACGCCGCGTTGGAGCGCTGTATACGTATGATAGACGGCGTCGCCGAGACGGAAAAAGACGCTCACTCCTTGCCCTTCGCCACGCTCGTCCGACATCTTCATGTCGTAGTTGAAGTCGCTTTCGTACGAAGAATAAAACGGAAAGCGAATACCACTGCGTGTCCGATGCGCCTCAAGCTTTGCATACGGTGCGCGTGCAACGATCACGAAACGCGTATCGCGCTGCTCCAAATACGACAAATCGGGAAGACTGTTCATGAATCCGGTACACACCGGGCAACCGACGTCGTTTTGGGGACCATACATGAAGTGATACATGATCAACTGCCGTTGGCCCGCAAACATCTGCGCGAAGGTGACATCGCCCTCGGCACCGACAAACCGATACGGCTTGTCCATGTGCACCATCGGCAGTCGGCGGCGTTGCGCTGCGACCCGATCGTACGCTTTGGTCAGGGCTTTTTCTTCGACCAACAGCGCCGCACGGGCCGACTCCCAGGCGTCGCGCGACACAATCGGTGGGTGGGGGATCTGCTCTTGCATATATGCTCCTTTGGGACAGAGAATTCCATGATTATAGACCATACAGAGCGGGATTTACACTATCGAATCTTTGAGCGGGCGAAGTCATCTTGCATTGTGTAAGCGGGCGAGGTGTACCTCGCCCCTGTTGCGCCTCTAGCCCACACATCCCGTAAGGCCGCGGCTCCCGTAAGGCCGCGGCATGCTGCGGCCTGCAGATAATCTTTGAGCGGGGTTTATTGCAATAAACCCCGCCCCAATCCAATCTTCCCCGCCCCAATGCACGCAGTTCACTTCCTCCTTGACCATGCACGTAGGTGCATGGTCAAGGTATCGGTGTCGCAGTTTTGGTCGGTGTACGAGAGACGCCCACGTCATTCGACATGTCACCGAGCACCAGAATGCCGCCATTACGCAAACCGATGATCGAGTTGGCGTAGCCAGCATTGACCGAGAAGAAGTCGCGATACCCTTCGGGGATGGCTATCTGGTTGGCGTCGTTGCGGCCCCATCCAAAGGCGGTCCCGTCGTTTTTGAGGGCCATCGAAAACTGCGTACCAGCGCTGATGGTCTTGACGTCGCGCAAAATCCCAGGCACCGCCGACTGGCCGTATGCGTTGCCACCCCAGGCGACGACCATACCGTCCTTCTTGAGTGCCAACGAGTGATCCAACCCGCCCGAAATCGCCGTCACATCTTTGAGGGTCTTGGGAACCTTAGTCTGTCCGGCAGTGTTGCTGCCCCATGCGATGACCGTGCCTTTTTTGGTCAGGGCGAGTGAGTGATAGGCCCCACCGGCGATACCGACGATGTCCTTCATCCCCTTGGGCAGTTTCGTCTGCAATGCTTTGTTGTCGCCCCAGGCGATGACCGTACCCTTCTTGGTCAATGCCAAAACGTGGGCTTGGCCAGCCGCAATTGCCACAATGTCCTTGGCGGTGGTGCTCGGGAACGTCAACTGCTTGAGCGAATTCGATCCCCAGCCATACACTCGCCCGCCTTTGAGGACCACGGCAAAGTTCGACCCGGTGGCGATATCATCGATTCCACTGCCGCAGCATGGGGCGATGTTGGCTTGGAACTCTTTGTTCATACCCCAGGTCACCAATGTCCCGTTTTGGAGCAACCCGAGCACAAACGAGGCACCTACGGCACCCTTTTTCATCATCAACGGGATAGGCGTCGGCGTCATGGTCAACGTCTTGGTGGGCGTGTTGGTGATGGTCGCGGTCGGCGTCGAAGACTTGGTCAACGTCGGTGTGTTGTCATCGATTGCAAATGACTGCACAACCGTACTCGCTGGCGCATAGATGATGCCGGCACTCGTCCCACCCGCCTGTGCTGCCGTTACCACACAGCTGCCTTTGGTATAGATGCGCACGCGCCGCCCGGTCACATCGCAGATCATCGAATTACTGGTCGTATACGTCACAGCCAACCCCGAGCTGGCCGTACCGCTCAAATCAAAGCTCGGATCATAATCGTGCTTGCTGGACAGTGGACCAAACGTAATAGACTGTGGTACGCCACTGGCTGTGAACGAGCGCACCACTACGGGCGCAGCGGCATAGGTCAACCCACCGCTGATCCCACCTGCCTGTGCGGCGGTGATCGTACAGGTCCCCGGTACAAACATGCTGACCATTCCACTCGTCACGGTGCAGACACTCGCCGGTGCTGCGGTGTAGGTCACGGGCAACGTCGACGACGCGCTCGCGGTCAGTGCGAAATCGCCGCTGTTGTAGATTTTGCCTGTCAACGG
>CANHPK010000180.1 GCA_947462525.1 Roseiflexaceae bacterium
AGCACGGTCCAGTTCCAGCCGAAGTGGACCCATTCTGCATTCGCCGCAGAAATAATCCCGCTCGCCTTGAAAAACGGCCAACGCAAGATGTGATATTGGACCCACTGGACGAGGTGTTCGATGCCATGAAAGCTCTGCGCAGCCACCAGTAGGGTGAGTACCGCATACCACCAGCCGAATTTCCGCAGGATGGCGAGTGCATGCACGCTGTAGGCAGGCATCACACCTGCAATCACACATGCCGCTTGTATCCACAACGGGTATTTCAACGATGCCGCATACACCGCAAAGAAACAGCCGACCAATACACCTGCGGTGAGTGTGGTAGAGACTGCCCGCAGATCGATAATGTCACGCATGCGAAAAGAGTTATACGTCGTCATGGTGCGTCCTCCCGCGTAATCGTGTAGTGCATATTGGCGGTAATGTCCGGGACTTCGGATTGTTTGCCGTCTGGCCAGGTGACAACGAGTCGTTCAATTCGCTGTACGGCCCCTAGACCGAAGTGCGCAGTGGTTGGTTGACCAGACAAATACCCGCTACTGACTTGAATGCTGCGTGTCAATAGGTGTTGATCGGCGGCGACGGTGACGATTGCCCCGACTGCATCACGATTTGCACTGGTCGGGTCGACCAATGTCACTGCAATGCTGGCTGTCTGGCACAGTTCGTTGCGGTAGAGTTGTGCAGAGCCATCAATCGGATTGACTACCACATCCAAATCGCCGTCGTTGTCGAGGTCTGCCATTGTGGCAGCACGACCACTCCCGGTCTGAGAAATACCACGGTCGACCAGGTCATAGCGCTCGCTGTTGTCGGTCACAAAGAGCATGTCGTCTTCGGACAGCTCGTAGTCCGGCAAATACGACAAGAGATCCGTTGCCTTCATGCCATTGACCACATAGAGGTCTTGCCAGCCGTTGTTGTCAAGGTCTGCAAATTTGGCTGACCAACTCCACCCCGTAGCGTCTAATTGCAAGTCATATGCCCGATTACGCCAACGCGACCCATCCCACGTATGCAGAGTGTTTTCGGTGTACTGGGGATCGTCTGCGGTCAACGGTCGTGTCAATTTGAGCATTGCCGGCAACCACCGTGCCATCGTCGAAACGCTTTGATCGTAGGGCTTCATGTCGGTTGCATAGAGGTCGAAGGTGCCGTTGTTGTCAAAATCAGCGTAATCGAGCGACATGGTGTTTTCGGTGGTTTGTGAAAACGGTGCGACGGCGGTATAACCGGCCTCGGAGATTGTCCACGCTCCATCGGGTTCGTTGAAGTCGTTACCGACCAAAAGATCTGTGCGACCGTCTTGGTCAAGGTCAGGGAACGCAATGGCCAATGCTTGTGCGGAACTATTCAAGCGTTGCGGCGTAAAGCGTGTATCTGTTTGGGTATAGACAAAGACACCGCCACCGCCACGTGTTTGAAAGATCAGGCCTTGCTGTTGGAGTTGTTCGTTGTCATATGTGCCAAACACAACGTCGAGCGCTCCGTCACGGTTGAGATCTTGCCAGCCCATTGCATAGAACGCAGAATAGACCTCGGGGATTGGTTCGTACGTGAAGTCACTGTCGGTGAGTTTGCCTACAATCGGCGGTGCAAATCGGCGCGTTGCATAAAGTTCACGGCTGCCATCACCATCTGCATCAACAATGGCCAGACTCCGAACATCGGTCAGCGTGGTTTGTATCGGGGTAAAAACAAAGTTGCCTTCGTTCACATACACCGTCACCGTGCCGACGATGTTCCCGAACACCAAATCGGGCTGTCCATCGCCCGTCAAATCGCCGACTGCGAGTCCGCTGCCGTTGCTGGCGTAGAGGGCACTGCCCGTCGAACCGCCACTGGTGTAGTGTGGGAGATCCGTCCGGCTGAAGCGAAATCCGCAGGGCTGTTGGGCAACCTGCAGTGCGGTACGCTCGGTCGAAACAGCGACCGTCGAATGGACAGTTTGCGATACCGGAAGCGCATTCCCACATGCAGAAAGCATGAGGAATGCGCTTGCGAGTAGGGAACGGACGGGTTGGATATGCATAATACCCCGAATTACTTTACCGCTCCGGCTGTGAGTCCTGCCATAAACTGGCGTGACGCAAGAATGAATACGATGAGGATGGGAATAATAGCGATGCTCGACCCAAGGATTTGGACACCGATCTCGGTACCACGGAGCGAACGCAGCGTGCTCAGTGCCACGGGCAGGGTGTAGGTCTCTTGCGCTTTGAGGATAAGGAGTGGGAACTGGAATTCGTTCCACTTACCCATGAATGTCAAGATTGCCAGCGCACCCAACGCGGGGGTAATAACCGGAAGCACGATGCCCCAATAGATACGGAACTCTCCTGCACCGTCGATACGAGCAGCGTCCATCATGTCGTTAGGAATGGCACTCTCGATGTACTGACGCATCCAAAAGATACCGAATGCGTTTGCCATACCGGGGATGATGAGTGGGTACCATGTCTCGATCCAGCCGAGATAGCGCATCACGATAAATGATGGAATCAACCCAAGGGCGCCTGGCACCATCAGGGTGGCAATCAAGAAGGCAAACAGTGCATCACGCCCGGGGAAGCGGAACTTCGCGAAGCCGTACCCTGCCAACGAACAGAAGAACAGCACTGCAATCGTATGGAATGATGCAATGGAGATGCTATTGAGAACCGATGTCCAAAAATACGGTAAGCCATCTTTGGACATGAGCTGCTCGTAGTTTTGCATCCATGCCGTACCGAACCAGATTGGGGGAGGGATACGAAGGATGTCAACAGTACGGTATGTCGAGCTGACCAGCATGTAGTAGAACGGGAACGCAGACGCTACAGCGGTGAAGAACAACATAATGTACAAAACAGACATCGAAACGGGGCTCGCCAGGCGATCACGGTTACGGCGGTTACGCGCTACGGTTGTCGTCGCCATGTCAATTCTCCGTCTGATTCTTGCCGTTGTAACGGTTGTAGGTGTACGAGAAAATAACAATGATGAAAAACAGGATGAACGACATAGCGGAAGAGTAACCAAACCCGCTCTTGGATCCTGTATTGTACTTAAATGCTGACCAGTACAGTTGCATCATCGCAGTAAGGCCAGATTGATCGGTACCGCCTGGTGACGAAGATTGTGTACCACCCGCAAGCATGACAGGGATGTCGAAGCTTTGCATTGCACCAATGATTGATGTAACGACTTGAAACAGAATGACGCCTTGGAGCAGAGGCATGGTGATTTTGAAGAAGATATCACGAGTGCTCGCGCCGTCGACACGGGCAGCTTCGTAGAGTTCAAGGTTAATTGATTGCAAGCCGGCCAAGAAGATAATCATCGAGTACCCTGTCCATTGCCAGAGGACAACGAGGGCAATAGATGGCTTGAGCCAAAATGCAGAACCGAGCCAATCGATGGCACAACCGAGAGAATTTGTTTTGATTGCCCACGATACGCAGGCATCGCCTGCTGTGAGGTATGGTGTCAACCCTGACACAGAAATGACGTAGTTGAAAATGCCATATTGCATTCCCAAGAGCGAAGAAAAGAGGATGCCTACAGCAACTGCAGAGGCGACAAACGGCATGAAATACGCAGCCCGGAAGAAATCTTTGAAACGCACATACCCACTGTTGATGATAAATGCCAAGATGAGAGCAAAAATCAATTGTGGTGTCGTAGCCCCAAAAAAGAGCCAAACGGTGTTGTAAATGGCTTTCCACCAGGTTTCGTCGACAGTAAACAACTTAACGTAATTGCTTATTCCCACCCATTGCATGGGTGAAATGCCGTCCCATTGATGGAATGAAAGCCAAACCCCATAGAGTAGTGGAAACAGCCCGAAAACCGCATACAGCACATAAAACGGACTCACAAAAACGTAAGCCCACAGGTTGCGTTTAGCCTCTTTGCGTCGCGTGCGGCGGTCTTGCGCAGCTTGTTCAGCTGACGAAAATGTTATTGGAGCCATGAAAACCTCTTGTTGAAATGGATTTTGAAAAGAGGTCCGGAGCAGCGGGAAGCTGCTCCGGTGGGTGTGCGGGGATTACGGGGTTGCGCCTTCGATTGCCTTGAGGGCGTTTGCTTCTGCGTCCTTCATGGCTTGGACTGGGTCCTTGCCTTCCTTGAGGACCTTGGCGATTTCGGCATTGACGATGTCGTCAGCCTGCAAGTCATACGGGCTACGCACGATCGAGGCTACATTGTCTGCAATGTTGGCCCAGGTGCGGTATGCACGCTGACCACCGAAGAAGTCAACTGGCTCGTCGTAGAATGGGTCTGCCCATGCTGGCTTGTAGGCTGGGAAGATACCGGTTGGCTTGAAGACGGTGTTCTGACCTTCTGCGGAACAGCAGGCCCACTGCACGAAGTCCCATGCCATTTCGATGTTCTTGCCCTGCTCAGGAATGGCACAGAACGAACCACCCCAGTTGTAGCTGGCTTCTGGAGCTGGGACCACACGCCACTTGCCGTTCACTTGTGGCTGGTCACGGCTCAAACCGCTCTGCATCCAACATGCAATGACCATGCCGGCGAATGCGTCGTTCTTGACGCCTGCGGCGAAGTCAGCACCCCACCAACCGATGTTGGCGTCGAGCTCTTGCTTGCGGAAGTCTGCAGCCAGTTGGGCTGGGCGGGTTGCCTTCTCTTCGATCATCACTTTCATGCCGTCGAAGTAGCCTTCGCCGCCTTGGCGGAGTGCACCACCATAGACATCGGTGCCTGCGTCGGCGACCAGCTTGACCTTGCCACCGCTCTTTTCCTTGACGGTCTGAGCAAGTGCGAAGAAGTCTTCCCAGGTCTTGCCCTTGGTGTGCGAGATCAGCTCTTCGATGGCTTCTGGTTCGGTTGGGAGGCCCAACTTCTCCATGATGTCGGCGCGGTACCAGACGCCTGCAGGACCAAT
>CANHPK010000181.1 GCA_947462525.1 Roseiflexaceae bacterium
CGACACCGTTGGTTTGGTCACCGATGACGATGACGCGACCATTGCGCAAACCGAGGATGGTGTTGGCGTAGCCAGCCGCGACGGTGTAGATGTCGGTGTATTCGGGTGGGATCACATAGACGTTGTTGTCGTTACGGCCCCAGCCAAACACTTTTCCGTCATTCTGGACCACCAGCGAGAACTGGTTGCCCGCGCTCACCTGCTTGACGTTGGTGGCCGTCGCAGGCACTGATGCTTGACCGAACGCATTGCCACCCCATGCGACGACGGTGCCATCGCTTTTGAGTGCCAACGAGTGATCGAGTCCACCCGCGACTTGGATGACGTTGCTCAGTGTCGTAGGCGGCTTCGATTGATTCGACGAATTACTGCCCCAGCCCTGGACTTTGCCTGCTCTGGTGAGTGCCAACGAATGGTTGGTACCGCCGGCAATTTGGGTCACGTCCTTCAAGCCTTTGGGTACCGACGATTGCTTGAAGCCGCTATCACCCCAGCTGAATACGAGTCCCTTGTTCGACAGCGCCATGCCATGTGCGCCGCCAGCAGCAATCGCGGTGATGTTGCTCCCTACCGTGGTAGGGAACTTCAGTTGCCCTTTGGTATTGGCACCCCAGCCAAACACTTTACCTGCCTTGAGTGCCAGCGCAAAGTTCGTACCGACCGCAACATCAGTGATGCCAGAGCCGCAGCACGGTGGGATATTGGCTTGATACTCGCGGTTCATACCCCAGGTAATCAACGTGCCGTTCTGGAGCAACCCGAGCACAAATGATGCGCCGACCGCACCCTTCTTCATCAAGAATGGGATGGGTGTGGGCGTCAACGTCGGGGTAAAGGTCCGTGTATTGGTTGGGGTCATCGTGGCGGTCGGGGTGTAGTTGGTCACAAAGAACTCACGCACCAGGTCTGCACTCGCGCCGTAGATGATGCCACCACGCGTGCCACCCGCCTGCGAACCTTTGATGCTACATTTGCCGATGCCCACAAACGTGACCCGCTTGCCGACGACGGTACAGACTGTCGGTGTGGTACTCGTGTAGGTAATCTCGAGCCCCGACGAAGTCGTCCCCGCCAAGTCCAACCCGGTTTGATAGAGATGGCTCTCGGTCAATGGGGCAATGCTGATGGTCTGCGCCACGGGATTGACCGCAAATGACTGGGTAACGACCGGTGCCGCGGCAAACTCTACCCCTCCACTCGTGCCACCAACCTGTGCGGCAGCAATCGTACAGGTCCCTGGCAGAAGCAGATTGACCAACCCACCGCTGGTCACCGTACAGACACTCGGTGTCGATGATGTGAATGTCACCGGCAACGTCGATGATGCAGTGGCAGTTAGGGAGAAATCCGCTGCGTTATAGATCTTGTCCGTGATCGTGCCAAAGGTGACCGTCTGTTTCTTTTTGACCATAAACGTCCGCGTCACATCTGGTGCAGCTGCATAGGTGATGCCACCGACCGTCCCTGCCGGGGCCGATGCGGTAATCGTACACGGACCAAAGCCGACAAGCGAGACGACCCCAGCACTCGTGACGGTACAGACACTCGGCGTTGTCGAAACGTAGCTGACCGTCAATCCGACGTTTGAAGTTGCAGACAGCGTAAAGTTGGCTGCGTCTTCGGGGCGATCGGGTGGTGTCGCAAAAATGATGTATTGACCTGCGGGTGTCGCCGTCGGCGTCGGCGTGTTGGTATTGGTCGGAGTCAACGTAGGGGTGAACGTGTGCGTGGGAGTGTTGGTCGCTGTCGGTGTAAAGGTAGGCGTCGACGTAGGCGCGAGATTGGTAATGGTATGCACCACACCATCGTCCTTGAACGACCCGTCACAGGTAGGATCACTCATGTTCCAATTGTTCGACGCACCATCATCACCCGGGGCACCAAGCTGGAACATCGCATACTCGCCCGTGTCGTTGATGACATCGTACGTGTAGTTAACGGGGATGGTCAGCCCACCACGATTGTTGGATGGGAAGATGCCGCCGTCGTAGTCACCTGCGGGCACGACTATCTCCCAGATATTGGATCCGCTCGTGTGCGTCACACTGGCCGTCCCGAGTGCGCCGGCGCTGACCGTCCCGATGCTGAAGTCGCTGTCGCTGACTGCCGTTCCTTCGCGCTTGCGCAAGATGACCGTCGTACCTGCGCCAACGCGCCCATTGATGCGTATTTTGACTGATCCTGCTGCGCCTTCGAGGATGGTGGCATCGCGTGATGCGCCCATGTCCATCAACGGTTCGAGGCCAAGCGAGATTTTGTCGAGGAGATTGCCGCAACCAGGGCAGACAGATTGAATCCCATAGAACCCAATATTGCGAATTCCGTCGTAGCCCGTAGCTGGGAGGGTGTGTGTGCCCGAGTACTTGCCCCATCCAGATACAACACTCACGGCACTCCCGGTGGTACCCGAACTATCGGTCTTCGAGGCTGACGTAGCGACACCTTCGGAGCTGCCGACGGTCGTACTCGCCCGGATGATTTCGCGGTCGTACGAATCCGCTGCTACTGAGCCCGACGGCAACCCTGTCGGGATACCCATGCGCAATGCTGCGATGTCGGTTCGGGAGGTGCCACCAGCAGTGTGATAAAACTCGAAATCGAACGACTCGCCACTCGTGACGCAGAGCTTTTGGTAGAGGAACGATGCCACATCTGCATTCAGCGAAGCAACGTTTCTGCCATCGGGTGCGTCTGTGCGCATGTTCAATTCGATTGGTCGGTATGAATACGGACCGTACTTGCTACTGTTACACGATTCTTGTGACAGTGGATGTGCGGTGAACCAACCGGCCATCCACTCTTGGCGAATGTACGCCCAGGTGCCGGTATTGAGTGAACACGCCGAATCCGTTACTTCAAACGACGTATTGGCCATCGTGCGGACGCCCGCATTGGCCGTGTTGATGGTCGGATTGCTGGTCGTGGGGATGACGCCGGCAACGGTCGGTAAAGCCGTCGGGGACGGTGTCTTGGTAACCGTGAATGTCGCGGTCGGGGTGTTCGTCATTGACGGAGTGTACGTTGCGGTCGCGGTATTGGTCGGCGTACTCGTCGGATCGACATTGGTAATCGTATACACCACGCCGTCGAGTTTTTCGGAGCTGTCACACGTTGGGTCACCCTGTGCCCAATTCGTGCTGCTGCCATCGTCACCGGGTGCAGATAGGTCAAATTTGACGTATTCATCTGATTCAGACACCAGGTCATATGCGTAGGTGATTGGCACGGTCAGTCCACCCGTGTTGTTGGCTGCGTTGACACCACCATCGTAGTCACCCGGTGGAACATCAAACACCCACACGTTGGTCCCCGCCGTATGCGTCTTTGTGACGGCCCCGAACACACCTGCGGTGACCGACCCGATGGTATAGTCTGTGTCGGCTACAGCATCGCCCTCGCTTGCTGTAATGGCTATTTTGGCACCGCTGGGCACACGCCCGTTGATGCGGATGCGCAGTGCGGTAGGGGTGGTCTGTTCACCTGCCGAACGGTCACGCGAGGACCCAAGATCAACCAGCGGGCTCAATCCGACTGCAATCCCGTCGAGGAGGTTACCGCCGTTGGGTGAATCGCCGTCGATGGCTTGGAACCCCAGGTTAAACACCCCGTTCCACGATGCATCGCTCGGCAATGTGTGTGTACCCGAATACTCGGCCCAGCCATTTGTGCTGGTCACAATACCCACTGGCGAAGTAGTCCCGGCCGGGGTAGTGTAGTTGGTACTACTAAACGAAAATCCCGTATAACTTGCAGCAGTCGCCAATCGATCAGACCCGCCGGTCGTTTTGGCATACATCACGGGCCGCGAATACGAGTCCGCTGCGAGTGCCCCAGACGGCAACCCTGATGGAATGCCGAAGCGCATTTGGATGATGTCGGATCGATTCGCACTCAGGGTCTTGTGGTGGAAGCTAAAGTCGAATGATTCGCCACTCGCCATACACAATTTTTGGTAGACAAACGACGCTTCGAATGCATTCAGCTCTGCGAACACACTCCCCTCGTATGGATTATTGATCCCGTTCCGATTGGTCTGCAGCTCCAATACGCGCTGTCCGCTCCGTACATAGCCGGGGCAGTTCGTTTCGGTCGCAGTCGAGTGCGCCGTCAACCAGCCACGCATTTTGTCCTGACCGATGGCAGCCCAGTGCTGACCATTAAATGATGAGAAACACTGGTAATCCGATTGCTCGAAAGATGTGTTTGCATAGGTGCGGCTTGCTGTGGTTCCATTCCCAACCGGATTGGATGTCGTGGGAATGACGCGCGCGCTGCGCGGTGCACGTGCAGCGGGTTGCGCTGCACCCTGCCCAACCGCTGGTACAGATCTGTTTTCGGTCTGTGCAGTCACCTGTACCGGCACATATGCAGCTATTCCCGCCACTAGGAGCACGACCAGCGTAATGATTCGTACCAATGGATTTTTCAGCATTCTGTTACACATACTCTCTATAGAAGCAAAGAGTATAAGTATATGCTGTTATTACCGTATGTAGTGGAGAAAATATAAAAATGAGTAAACTCTGAAGAAAATCATTTTTTCAAAGTCCCAAAAACACACCAATTACTCACCAGATGAAAGGAAAAAGCGGGCGAGTACCCCGCTGCGCGGGGCATGACGACCTCGCCTATGCTACTGCGCTCCGCTGCGGCCCGCAGAGGATGTTTGAGCGGGGTTTATTGCATCGAGAACTAAAGATCCCGTAAGGCTGCGGCATGCTGCGGCCTACAGAGAATGTTTGAGCGTGGTTTATTGCATCGAGAACCAAAGATCCCGTAAGGCCGCGGCTCCCGTATGGGCCGCGGCATGCTGCGGCCCACAGAGTATGTTTGAGCGGGGTTTATTGCATCGAGAACCAAAGATCCCGTAAGGCCGCGGCTCCCGTATGGGCC
>CANHPK010000182.1 GCA_947462525.1 Roseiflexaceae bacterium
TCATTTCGCCGTAGTGAACTTCCAGAATGTGCTCGCAGAAGGCGTAGACCCGCCAGAGTTTACCGCGCGGACCTGCCAGTAGTACGATTTGCCTTTGAGCAGGCCTGATACAGTGGCAGTGCGGGCTGATCCGGTGCTCTTCCAGTTCGTACAGGTTGCGGTGGTCAAGGCAACGCAGTACTCATAGCTGGTGGCGCGCGTACTCGCTGCCCACGACAGTACGAGGGATGTTTTTTGGTTGATTGCGTTGTTGGCGGGGGCTGTTTTGGCAAAGCTCGTGGGAGGAAGTGCAACGGTGAATTGCCAAAGTGCACTGCTATTCGCCAGCGTCGTGCCGACGTCGTTGCGTGCGCGGACCTGCCAATAATACGTAGCGCCATGCACGAGGTCAGTTACGGTGTGGATCGTCGCAGTGCCGGTACTGTTCCATATCGTGCAGGCTGCTACCGACAACGCAATACAGTACTCGTAACTGGTTGCCCCAACCGCGGCATTCCACCCGAGGACTACAGATGTTGAGGTGATGGTCGGTGTGCCGGGGGCCGTTTTGACGAAGGAGTTCGGCTGGCCGAGGTCAATGATGACCGGGCCGAGGGTATATTTGAAGTAACCGGACGTGTAATCGCTGTAGCTGACGATGGGCCTGTTTTCGGACGTGAGTGCGAGTGAGCCAGGAAGCAGGCCTACGTACTTTTCGAGTGTCGAGAATACGGGGCTCGTGCAAGCGATGTTGTTGCAGACTGCGATTTTGAGGGCTTCGTTGGTTAGGTCGAGATAACTAATGACCGGAGCTCCTGCGCTATTAAGTACCATCGATGTGAGTACTCCCACCTCTCCGGTGCTGTCGATCGTCGAAATGTCCGGGTCAGCACATGCAGTGGTGTCACAAACTGCCAGCTTCAAATCATTTGCGTCATCATCAAAAAATGCGATCACCGGAATGTTCGTCGCAGTGATAACCAGCGATGTGTATCGTCCTACCGAACCCGCACTCGCGAGTGTCGAAAGTGTTTTGGTTGAGCAGGTTATATCAGCGCAGACAGCAAGCTTGAGATTTCCGTTTGGAAAGTCGTAATAACTCACAATAGGGATATCTGCAGAGGTCAACGCAATCGAGGAGTAATAGCCGACCTCTGCAGAGTCGTCGAGAACCATGACGGTTTTGCTCGTACACGCTGTGGTATTGCACACAGCGAGTTTGAGACGTCCAGTGAAGTAGTCGAAATAACTCACAACCGGTGCATCAGCGGAATTCAAGGCCATCGAAATATATCCGACTCCGTCTGTTGTACTTTCGACTATCGAAATGGTCGGGTTGGTGCAGGCGGTATTGTTGCACACGGCGAGCTTGACATTGGATACGGACCCACCGGAGCCATACTCGCTATACGCAATGACGGGAGTGTCGTTTGCCGTCATGCTCATCGAAAGCGAGTAGGCAAGTGCATTGGTTGTGGCAATCGTTGTTATCGTTGGGTGTGTGCACAGCAACGTGTCACACACTGCGAGTTTGAGGTCTGCGTTTGTTTCGTCGTTGTAGGCGACGACTGGTATGCCGGTAGAGGTCAGTTTCAATGACGATGCGGAGCCAAATACTCTGCTCGGCGTGCGCGGAGACGTAGATGGAGCCATTAGTGGTCGTTGTGCAAGCGTCGATGCGCCGCTCATCTTCGTCACGATGCTCGAGAAGTTGCCGTTTTGAGCGCCGACTCCACCGAGCGGCGCGTCGCTCGTACTGCGGATCGAATCGTCGTCAACGAGCATCACGACGATGTCCGCTGCGCTGTTATCGTGGCTGACCGTCACCGTGTAGACATCGGCGTTGTCTGTGGGTTGTACATCTTGGATGTGCGCAGTTTCGGATCCGAGGACGCGAAAATCCCCCGCATCGACACCGCTTACGGGCTCGCTGAAGGTCAGCGTGAACGATACCAACGGACCATCCGTTGGGGTTGAAACGATCGACCATACCCGTGGGGTGCTGCCTTCTTGGGCTTGACTCAACACCGCCATGCTGGCAAAGAGCGCCAGAACGCCTGCCAAAACTGCTACCCGAGTCCAACGCTGCAACATACGATGCTCTTTCGTCTAGATTTTTTGCGTAATTTGAACATAAAGTCAAAATATATTATATCAGTCAAAGGGAAGAAATCAGAAATCAGTGATTAGTCATACAAGGCAGATGCGCGCGCAAGCGACGTGCATTGCGGCGTACGGGTACGACAGCTGAGGAGAGGTATGGCAGGTTGGCGATGGTGATTTCGCCCATAGGAGCAGTCACTGTCACTTGCGCGTCCCGACGTCGTTCAACCGGGCATACCCTGACGCAGTAAGCATCCGACGTTCGTCGATCCAACCGCGCAGCGTTAATTCGCGCAGACACTGTTCCGATGCATGAACGCGGTGCGGTTCAGCATCGATGTGGTGGCTCGCCAAATGCATCAAATGTGCAAGCAACACGACTTCGTGGCGCAATCCCCGGCGCTCGAATGCACGGGCAATCAGCCCACGTTTGGGCGCCAACAACCATACCGCCACAAATTGGACACCAGCCGCTGTCGCCATTGCACCCGAGACTGAGACATCGAGCCACATCGCCGCCACCATGCCAATGAGGGCTGCCGTCATGGCGAGAAGCATCGTCAACCACACCATTGTCTTGAGACGAAACGTCAGCAAGAACGCACTCGCCGGGGCTGCGGTCATCAATGCGACGACCAAAATAGCGCCTACTGCGTCAAACGCAGTAACCACCGTAAACGATGACAGCGTTACTAATCCGATGGAAATAATTGCTGGAGAAAAGCCGACTAACACGGCACTCGTCGCATCAAAGGTCGTGTAGACGAGTTCTTTCCAAAACACCCACATACACACGGTGCTGCACAGGAGCGCAATGCCGTTCATGACCATGGCACGTGGGCCAAGATTGACCCCAGCAATGACCATGCGATCAAACGGGGCAAAGACAATCTCGCCCAAGAGGACTGCATCGAGATCGAGATGTGTGTCATCCGCAAATTGCGTAATCAATATGATTGCAAAGCTGAACATCCCTGCAAACACTAATCCAATGGCAGCATCAGCACTGACGTTGCGTTGTTGCAGGCGATCAACAAATACTGCGGTGATAATCCCACTCAGCACTGCACCAATAAACATCCACGGCGACGATACGTCGCGGACAATGAAGTACGTCACGACAATGCCTAACAAGACCGAGTGGGTTAACGCATCAGAGAGCATTGACATGCCGCGGAGCATCAACCACAAACCCGGCAATGCACAGGCCAGCGATACAACGACACCCGTCAGAAACAAATCGACCAAAATCATGCTGGCCCCCTGCGTGCATATTTGCGTACGCGCGGTGCAATCACGAGCGATATCAATGCGACCATGACGCACAGAAAGACAATCGTTGGACCAGTTGGGACGCGCTCAAAGGTCGCCGACAGATAGGCACCCACAAGCCCACCACTTGCGCCAATAATGGCAGCGAGGACCATCATGGCCGACATGCTTTTGACCCACTGCCGGGCGGCGACCGCTGGCGCAACCAACAACGCACTCATCAACAACGCACCAACCATGGGCAACCCGAGTGCGATTATTACGCTTATCAACAGCATCAATACGATATCCACCACAAATGCCGGCAAGCCACGGACCTCTACCCATGCGTGATCAAAACAAAATGCATGGATGATAGGCCAGGCAAGCACCACGACGGCGAGCATGGGCACCCCAAATGCGATGAGCAACACCACGTCATCCCATACCACTGCTGCTGCTTGGCCAAAGATGAATGACGTCAACCCAGCCTGACCGGTCGTGGGAAGTTTTTGGATATACGTCAGCAACACCATGCCGACGCCAAAGAACACCGCGAGCATCATCCCCATCACCACATCAGTGCGCAACCGTGTTGTATTGGTGATCAAGACAACCAACGCCACCCCGATAATGCCGGCGATACTTGCCCCTAAGACCAGCATCAATGGATCTTTGCCAAACAGCAAATACGAGAGAGCAACACCCGGCAATGTGGCATGCGCAATCGCATCACCCAACAGACTCCGTTTGCGCAACACAAGCACTACCCCGAGCGCTCCGGAGATTCCCCCGATGAGGATCGCTGCAACGGCAATGACCAAGAACACACTATCGATCATTGCGCGATTCCTTCGTGGGCAAACGTCTGTTTCAACACCTCAGGAAGTGCTATGTCGCGAATATACCCTTCGGCAATGCGTCGAACGTTGATGGCAAACAAATAATCAAAGTATCGCGGCAACGTTTGCAAATCGTGGTGCACCGCAATAATCGTCTTGCCCTTGGTTTGGAGGCCGTGTAGCACCGCAACGAGGGCATGCTCGGTCTCGGCGTCGACTCCTTGGAAGGGCTCATCGAGAATCCACAAATCGGCTTGTTGCACCAATGCACGTGCCAAAAACGTACGCTGTTGCTGACCCCCGGAGAGTTGTGCGATTGGTCGCTGCCGAAAACTCGCTAATCCAACCACATCAAGTGCGTCAGCGACCCGCAGATAATCTTCTTTGCGCGGACGACGCACCCAACCCCGCTGACCATACACCCCCATGAGCACGACTTCTTCGACGGTAATGGGAAAATCCCAATCAATCGCGGCACGTTGTGGCACATAGGCAATGCGTTGGCGCACTGCTCGGAGTGATTCGCCAAAAAAAGCCACTTCACCCGTGAGCCGGGGAGTCAACTCGAGTGCTGCTTTGATAAACGTTGATTTCCCTGCACCGTTGGGGCCAACAATCGCAGCCATGCTCCCAACAGGAATATCTGCATCAACATCCCACAAAACGGGCGTGTCACTATAGGTCACCGTCAAATCGCGCACGGATAGTGCA
>CANHPK010000183.1 GCA_947462525.1 Roseiflexaceae bacterium
AAGCCGGCGCGCGTCTTGATGCAGGACTTCACCGGCGTGCCAGCAGTCGTCGACTTGGCAGCAATGCGCGACGCCATGAAGCAGCTCGGTGGTGACCCGGCCCGCATCAATCCGTTGGCACAGGCCGATCTGGTCATCGACCACTCGGTGCAGGTCGATGCATTTGGGAGCGGGATGGCCGTGCAACTGAATGCCGACCTCGAGTTTTCGCGCAATCGTGAGCGCTATGAGTTTTTGCGTTGGGGGCAACAGAGCTTCAGCAACTTCAGCGTTGTACCGCCCGAGACCGGTATTTGCCACCAAGTGAATCTCGAATTCTTGGCCAAAGGCGTTTTGGTCAAGAACATCGATGGCGAGCACGTCGCCATGCCCGACAGTCTCGTCGGTACCGATAGCCACACCACGATGATCAACGGCTTGGGTGTCCTCGGCTGGGGTGTCGGTGGTATCGAGGCCGAAGCAGTCTTGTTGGGCCAACCGCTGGCCATGTTGACGCCCGAAGTCGTGGGCATGCGCCTCACCGGCAGATTGTCACCCGGAGCAACGGCAACGGACCTCGTTTTGCGGGTCACAGAGCTGTTGCGCAAGCATGGTGTGGTCGACAAGTTTGTTGAATTCTGTGGCGATGGTCTGAGCGCGTTGAGCCTCGCAGACCGCGCAACCATTGCAAATATGGCGCCAGAATACGGCGCAACCTGTGGATTCTTCCCCATCGACGATGAAACGCTCAAATACTTGCGCGGCACCGGTCGCGACGAAGCGGTTGTCCTCTTGGTTGAAGCGTATGCCAAGGCGCAGGGTATGTACCGCGTCGACGGGATGCCCGTGCCGACGTTTAATTCGATGCTCGAGCTGGATTTGTCGTCCATCGAGCCGAGTGTGGCCGGACCACGCCGTCCGCAAGATCGGGTCGCCCTCAAAAGCCTCAAGGCATCGTTCAACGATGCAATGGGCAAAGTGTTCAATAAGTCTGGCGTGGCAGCAACGGTGAATGCTGGGTCGCACACAGATACATACGCGAGCTCACGGGTCCCGTTGACCGTGAATGGGACCAAGACCACCATGGCGCATGGGTCAGCGGTCATTGCGGCGATTACCTCGTGCACCAATACCTCCAACCCATCGGTCATGATGGCCGCAGGGTTGTTGGCGCAGAAGGCAGTTGCACGTGGCCTCAAGAGTGCACCATACGTCAAAACATCGTTGGCCCCAGGGTCACGTGTGGTGACCGAATATCTCAAGAAGGCAGATGTTCAGCAGTATCTCGACCAGTTGGGATTCAATGTCATTGGCTACGGCTGTACGACGTGTATCGGCAACTCGGGTCCGGTTGATGCAGCTGTGACTGCAGCCACCAAGCAGGGCGACCTGGTCGTCTCTGCGGTGCTGAGCGGCAATCGCAACTTCGAAGGACGCATCCACCCCATCGTCAAGGCAAATTACTTGATGTCGCCGCCGTTGGTAGTGGCGTTTGCAATTGCCGGTACGGTCGATATCGACATGAACCACGAGCCATTGGGTCTGGGTACGGACGGCAAACCGGTCTTTTTGGCAGATATCTGGCCGACCGAAGCCGAAATCAACGATGCATTGCATCGCGCGTTGAATGCCGATTTGTTCCGTGCGCAATACGGCAACGTCTTTACGAGCAACAAAACGTGGAACCAACTTCCGGTTCCGCAAGGTGATTTGTATACCTGGAACAACCAATCGACGTATGTCCAAAACCCACCGTACTTCAAAGGGATGACCAAGGAAGTCCCCAAGATGACGTCGATACGGGGGGCACGTGCATTGGCGGTATTGGGTGATAGTGTGACGACCGACCATATTTCGCCCGCAGGTGATATCCCCAAAACATCCCCGGCAGGTATCTATCTCGAAGAACACGATGTGTCGCCCGCAGACTTTAACTCGTACGGCGCCCGCCGTGGGAATCACGAGGTGATGATGCGTGGCACATTTGCCAACATCCGCCTCAAGAACGCCATGGTCCCCGGGGTCGAAGGTGGATACACGGTGCACATCCCAACGGGTGAACAGTTGTCCATCTATGATGCGGCAATGAAGTACGAACGCGAACAGACCCCATTGGTGATCCTGGCCGGCAAAGAATACGGCACTGGCTCGTCACGTGACTGGGCAGCCAAGGGGACGTTCTTGTTGGGCGTGCGTACCGTGATTGCCGAAAGCTTCGAGCGCATCCATCGTTCGAACTTGGTCGGTATGGGTGTCTTGCCATTGACGTTTGTGGACGGTCAGAATGCCGCAACATTGGGCTTGACCGGCCGCGAAACGTTCGACATCCAGGGCATTGAGTCGTTGCAACCGGGACAGATGGTGACGGTCAACGCCACCCTCGACGGCAAAACGACGACGTTCACCGCCAAGGTGCGCATTAACTCCGAAGGCGAATTGACCTACTATCGCAACGGCGGTATTTTGCACTACGTCTTGCGGAGTTTGGCAGCCCAAAGCGAGCCAGTCGGCGCGTAAACAATCCAGAGCGGCGCGGGGCAATGAAAATTGCCCCGCGTTTTTTTGTGAGGGAGCGGGATGTATCGACGGAGTATCGTCAACCTACTGGTCTATGGGGCACTCGTCACGACGACGATGATCCCGGCATTTGGTGTTGTCGCACTCGTCGCACTCGTACTGGTGTCGTTGCGTGTCTTGGGGGGTGCACCGACACGCCGGGCGCAACTCGCGTGGGTGCTGGCTGCGTTGCCCAGCCCGCTGGGGGCTGCAGCCGTGCTGATAGCCCCGGTGCGTTGGTGGGAACGTGGAGTGATGTTGCTCGGCCTCGTTGCGCAATGGCTGCCCCTCGACGAGCAGATCCGCTGGGGTCTCGTGATTGCGATTGCACTCATCCCTGCGGTCTATCCGCAAACGCGCTTGGCAGTGCACGCGGTCCTCCCAATGCTCCACCTTGCTGCTACCATCACGTGGCCAATCGGGTGGGATGTTGCAGTGTGCGTGGCTGCGGGCGCATGGATTGTCTGGTCCTGGTCACGCGGCGGGCACCCGGGGCTGTGGTGGGCTGTGGCGGTGCTGGTGTGTGGGCTCAACAGTAGTGCCGCAATCGCGGTCCTGCCGTGGGTGCTTGTCTGCGCACTGGCACCACGAGCACTCCTAGATGTTCTGTCTTGGTGGGGCGTTGTTGGTGCACTTGCAAGTGGGGGCTACGGTGTAGTGGCCGGGCTTGGGGTGGTACCGTTGCTCACGACGCTCCAACGCGTACGCTGGGTGGCCGAACGACGCATACTGCTGGTATTGGCGGTATGGTGCATGGTGCCGGTCACGAGTAGCGTGGCGCGTTTGCAGACGAGTCTTTCGGTCTATGGGACGCTGTATAGCGGTGCTGCATTGGGGTTCGCTGATGCGACGCAGCGGATTGTGGCGCATCTGCCATGGCTGACAATGGGTTTGAGTGGGGTGTTGATCTGGTCCGTGTGGATGCAGTGGCAGGATGAGGGGTAGCATGTGCTGAGCGTGTTGAGTCTCGTACAGGCATGGGTGCGCATCGGACTGATCCCAGCGGTGCTGTATCTGCTGGTCGCACAAATCCGGCCGCCACTACTCGGCTGGCCTCGCCAAGACCGCAGTGCGACCATCGCGGCGTGGCTGTTGGTTGCCTGTGTACCAGTGTCTGGTTTGGCACGTCTGGGCGAAATCGATGTGGTGGTGCTCGCTGCGTGTGCGTGGGTTGCACTGGGCGATGCAGTGTCGTTGCAACGCCGTGGGCTGTTGCTCGGGCTCTGGGTGGCTGTCAGTACCGCCTTGCAGCTGGGCTGTGGGACGCTCGTACTGACGCGGATGTCGGGATGCGTCATTGATGGGAGCATGCGCAGTATTGCCGTCGGTGTGGCGATGCTGGGGTGGATTGCGTTGGCAATGGTATGGCCGCGCGGGAGTATTCCACAGCGCATGACCGTCATCGCGATTGTCGCGTTGGGGGTCGAATACGGCCGCCAGGTTTGGGTGTTAGCGGGGTGAGGAGGGTGCGCTGGTCGGGGAGAAGTCGGGGTTGCACAAGCCCATCAGCCAGGTACGACTTTCGCTGACTGGCAAAGTGGTAATCAGTGTCGATGCCTCGTCACGAGCCGCGGCGCACAACGCTGTACACGCATCGTAGATGCCACGCGCGTCGAGGAGGGTGATGAGGGCTGGCTCGTCATTGGCGTCGATTGCATGCTGTGTGGCAATGGGATGCTGGCTGAGTGCATACGCAAGGGGCACGATGAGATGCCCACGGTGGAACGAATGCAGGGGCGTTGTATGCGCCTCACGGAGTTGGATGGTCAGCGCGTGGGTACGCGCTATTGCCTGTGCGAGGCGACCAGCATCAATCAACGTGGCAGGCAGGCCGGCGCACACCAATCCGGCGCGAATAGCGCGCACCACCAATGCACCTTCGACATCGTCGATGTGCTGCAGGCTCCGGGCAACGCTTACGTCGCCATCGTGGGGGAGACTTGCGAGGAATGCTTCGGAGAGTTGCATCACACAGGTCGAAAAATCTGCGATGATAGGAGCTTGTGGAGCTTCGGCCATTTCGGACGCGGCAAGCGCGTAGAAGTAATCACCCAGCATAAGGGTCGGCCCATGGAGCATGCTCGCCGGGGAGTCGTTTGACGGCCGCGAGGCAAACAAGCGCCGATGCATGGACGCACCAGCCCGGATGAGTTCGATTGCTGCTGCAGCATGTGGTGCAGAGGCAGAGGTCGCAGGAGTGAGTTGTGCGAATGCCAGGACGATCCCGGCCACAACCCCGCGGGGGATTGCGACTGCGGTGCTGTTCAGCGCTTCTTCGACGATTTGGCTGGCATGCGGCGCCAAACGCGCACGGATGACCGCCTCAATGTCTTGGAG
>CANHPK010000184.1 GCA_947462525.1 Roseiflexaceae bacterium
CAAACAAGAACTCGAACGCCAGCGTGCGATGAACACCGAGCTGCGCTCGGCAGTGGCCGAGATGGCCCGCACCTTCCAAGAGACCCTGGCCGCGTCGGTCGACGCCGCCGAGACGGGCGACCTGGTCCAGGTCCGCAAGATCGCCTACGCCAACCGGGCCGCCTGGCAGACCTATTTGGCCCAGATTGTGGCGGCAGCGGCAGCGAGTGCGCCCAAGAAGTAGGGTGGTGGGTGTGGTGTGCGTGTGTGGGTGTAGGATGTCTCATATCACAATATGACGTAAAGTCGATGTGACGACGGATTCGTCCTACTTCGTCTAGCGAGACAAACACGAGGCCATACGCAATGCGCAATCATCACGGGTACGGCGAATCACTGCCGCAGCATGAGTTCGAAATAGGGACCGACGTCTATCGATGTACCGATGTCGTCCATACCGGTCGCAACGCCATCGTGCTGCAATTGCGTCACACGCAGACAGATGCGTTGTACGCATTGAAAGTGTGGCGAAGCCATGCCACGTATGTCCCCTACCCTGTCACCCCAGAACAGCTGACAAAATACCTCGGCGATGTCGTTGGCTACGAATGGCTCCATGACCGCGTAGTGCTCAACCAGATTGATCATGCAGACGTGCTACAGAAATACCCCGCATTGACACATGCGGTTTTGATGCCCTGGTTCGGTAGCCCCACCTGGTGCGAATTCAAGTACTTCTACATGCATCCGGAACAGCCGGACAAGCAGAAATTCTTCGGTCGTGACAAAGCGCCGCAGTTGGACATTCTGGTCTATGCCCGAGCATTTGCACAGATGCTGACCCGGATGGAAGAACGCCACTGCACGCACAACGATCTGAGCGACAGTAACATCCTGCTGGATCTGCAAAACGGGCGTGTCATCTGTGTCGACGTCGAAGATATGTCGATAAACAAACGTCCTACGGATCCTACGTCGGTCCTTGGCACTCCGGGATACCAATTCAGCAGCGATCAGGAATCGGTTGTCAACGACCGCTTTGCGGGAGCACTGTTGTTGTGCGAAATGCTGTGTTTGCCCGCATTAAAAGAAGCAGGTTTGTATGATTTCGATGGATTTTTTACATCCTACGAAGTCGATACGCGCAATACGTCTTGTATGCGCTACACCACACTCAAAAGCGCCCTGAGCGCACTTTCTTCACAACTCGCAGCCCTGTTTGTGCGAACCTGGACTGCGGCCACACCACAGGACTGTCCTGCATTCCGGGACTGGGAACAGGCGCTCGAAGAGTTGCGCACCGATACGGTGATTCCCAAAAACGCACCATTTCTTCGATGGGGTGGGAAGGTTGGTGCACGCAGCGATATGCCGGGCCTTATTGTTTTCTGTGTAGACTTGCGAGCATCTGAAAACGATGTTTTGTTCGACAAACCGTCGCCTCCTTCTGTGCTCAAGTTACTGCGGGAGGCATTGTTTTCTTGCCTAAGCAAATGCTATCGTAGTAGATATCTGCTGCTTCAACGCTATCACATTGTAGTTATTGGTTACGGGCGCAACGCAGTGAATCTACTGGCAGCCTGTAAACCAGCTGATCTACTGCCGAATAAGAAGTTTGACACTCACTTTGCTGAGAAACACAGCATTTGGCAGATTACACAACTCCAAGAACATATTGACAACCTGGATGTTGCATGCAGCCCGATGCTCGCGCAGGTTGATACGTCGACAACCCACATGACCCCCATGTTCGAACGTGTCTACAGCCTTTTGCGGGACGTCATCCACGAGTATCGCGACTGTCCGCCGCCGTTGGTCTACCACATTACCCAAGGACACAACTACGACGGTGGCGACCCAGCCGCTGTGGTGGAGAAAATCCGCGCACTGACGACACGATACGGTCACGTCAATGTGGCCACCATTTACACCGGCGCAAACATCTTTGCCGTACCGGACGACATCCAACAATGGACTGGGGTGAGCGACGAAGCCTCGTTCAGTCCGGGAAAACGACAGATTGGAATGTTTTTGACTTCCATATCGTCCAGAATTGTGTCGAAATATCACTTCGAGTTTGGGTACAACAACAATCAGATACAAAACAACCGGTACCTGCTCTTCCCGGCAAATACACAGCTGGCGGAGGATGCTTTTACGGTTTCGCCTATAACGAGAATGCCTAAATCATGAATAAATCACCTTTTCTGGAAACTGGAACAATTCTCAAAGCACCTGAGCTACAATTCAATATCGCAAGATAACCACTCCCCACACAAAAACCCCCGCGGGACCATCTGGTCCACGCGGGGGTTTTGCAATGCATCAGTTGCCCATCGGCCGGCGTCTGCGACGGCGCATCTGCTCGGTGTCGCCACCGGCTGCGGGCGGCGTCTGCGGGATCGAGAAGTCGTCCGCGCTGTCGCTCGGGCTGGGGATATGCGGCGCACTCGGCGGTGTGGGCCGCTCGGTTCGCTCGGGGCGCTGGCTATCACGTTGTTCTGGGCGTACAAACGGTCGATCTCCGCTCGGTCGCGGTGGTCGATCCCCTTGTGGTCGATCCCCACCCTGCGGTCGATCACCGTTCGGGCGCGTGCTGTCAGGGCGCGGATGGCCGGCACGGCGTTCTTCGCGCAGTTCGACACCGTCACGCGGCGGTAGTGCCGGTAGAGCTGGTCGATTAGGCACATACGGGCGGTCTACACCCTGCGGCCGACGATCCCCTTGTGGGCGGTCTGTCTGTGCTGGCCGCTCGCCTTGTGGACGATCTGCGCCAGGACGGTCGCTGCCGGGGCGGCGATCTGCAAATGGTCGGTCGCCAGCCGGACGGGGTGGACCACTGCGGCGGTCGTCGCGACCATCGCGCCCTGCGGGTGCACCTGCACCGGCAGGACGATCACCGTTGAACGGTCGGCTCGGTCGGTCGCCGCCTGGTCGTTGTTGCGGCGGACCACGGCGCTCGTCACGCCCCCGGTTCGGCACGCGCACCGCCGCACCGACGTCATCGGCGCTAGCGCGTTCTTCGGGGCGGTCTTCGAGTGCGGCTAGGGCGGCGAGCTGGTCCGACGACTCAAACTCTTCGCGCAACAACCGGCGCTCGCCGCGCTTGTTTTCGCGCACCACTGGGGTGACCCCCTCGGCGTTGCGTGCTTTGGCGGTGGCGACGACTTCTTGGGTCGATTCTTGGATTTTTTCGGGGGTGAATTCTTCGGTGACGCCGGTGGCTGCCAGCATGACGGTCACGGTACCGCGGAGCACATTGGCACTCCAGACCTCGCCCGGGCCTTCGGGGGTCTGCACCCAGGACCCGCGACGCGGCATTTCGGCCTTCATTTCGATGTATTGCTCGTGCTCATAGGCCAGACAGCAGAGCAGGCGCCCACAGACACCGCTGATTTTGGCGGGATTGAGCGGCAAATCCTGGTCTTTGGCCATTTTGATCGACACGCGCGCATAGTCTGGCAAAAACGACGCGCAGCACAAAATGCGCCCGCACGGTCCAATACCGCCCAACAACTTGGCTTCGTCGCGCGGACCGATTTGGCGCAGTTCGATGCGGGTGCGGAAGGTACGTGCCAAATCGCGCACCAGGTTGCGGAAGTCGACGCGCTTATCGGCCGTGAAATAAAACGTCAGGCGCGATCCGTCGAAGCTATATTCGGCCTTGACCAAGCCCATGGGCAGCTCGTGTTCGGCGATTTTTTCTTGGCAACGACGCAATAGTTCGTCTTGGCGGCTGTTGAGCTGCTTCCAGCGGGCGTCGTCTTCGGCCTCGGCCAAGCGGATGACCGGTTTGAGCTCGCCGACAATGGCGGCCTCTTCGACTTCGTGGGCAATCTCTGCCACCCGTGCCATCTCGAGGCCGCGGGCTGTCTCGACAATGACGGATTGGCCGAGGTCGAGCGGGGTTACTTCGGCAGGGTCGAAGTAGTATGTTTTGCCGGAATCCTTGAAGCGGATGCCGATGACGTTAGGCATGCAAATATATCCTTACGGTATACACACTCAGGTGCGAAAAGCTGTTTGGTGCAACGATTGTACCATACCCGCAACAGACGCACGAAAGCGCATACGAATGCCGTGCACGGCTCGACAAACAGCATTGCAGATCCATGACACTACACCTTCAAGCAATTTGACATCCATTACCCGTTGTAGTATCATTCACTTTCGCTGTATAGTGACTGTACCCTGTACAGTTTTCGATGGCGATTTTGCGAATCCATGCACGGAGTAACACGATACCAGGCAAAAGCGTCCACAACAGACGACAACCGCCGGGTAGGGTGTTTTTTGCATTACGCGTGATACAGGATCCCGGTACAACTTGGTTACCGCCCGATTGAAGCGAGGTTTCCATGTCTCCTAAGAATGTCCATGTCGCATTGCCACCGCTGATTCTTCCAAACGGTCCCCGTGCCGAAGAACGCAAACTGCGGCACACCTTCGGTCAAGAGCGCGACGCTATTGACGTACCCAATCTCATCGAAACACAGATTGCCAGTTTTAACTGGTTTCGATCCGAAGGCTTGAAGGAGCTGTTCCGCGAAATTTCGCCTATTACCGATTTCACCGGCAAGAACCTCGAGTTGCGCTTCGGCGAGTTTGCCTTTGGCACGCCTCGCCACGACGAGCACGAATGCCGCGAATACGATTTGACCTACTCGGCACCGTTGCGCGTCAGCGTGCAATTGCGCATCCTGAGCACGGGCGAAATCAAAGAGTCCGACACTTTCTTGGGCGACTTCCCCTTGATGACCGAAAACGGCACCTTTGTCATCAACGGCGCCGAACGTGTGGTCGTCTCGCAGTTGATTCGTTCGCCGGGCGTCTACTTCAGCGCCGAGCGTGACCCCAACACCGGTCGCGACCTGCACTCTGCCAA
>CANHPK010000185.1 GCA_947462525.1 Roseiflexaceae bacterium
GACACCAAGAGCGTAATCTCGGTGCACCCCAAGATGACCGCCTGGGCACCGCGAGCAACCAGATTGGCCATGATTGCCTGGTAGGTTGCCCGCGAGCGGGGATCGATGATCCCCATGCAGAGTTCGTCATAGATAATGCGATTTACTTCGGCCCGTTCGGCAGCCTCGGGGACGAGCACCGTCAGGCCGTAGTGTGCCTCGAGCCGGCCTTTGTAGAAGTCTTGTTCCATCGTGTAACGCGTGCCGAGCAACGCGACGGTCGAAATGTCGGCGGCTACGATGCGTTCGGCAGTCGCATCAGCGATATGGATGAACGGGACCGGGAGGTCGGCAGTAATGGCAGCCGATACTTTGTGCATGGTGTTGGTGCAGAGGACGATACATTCGGCACCTGCGGCGACGAGGCGTTGGGCAACCTGTGCGAGCAGTTTGCCGGCACTTTCCCAATCGCCGTTGTGTTGGTAGGCTTCGATTTGGGCAAAGTCGACACTGGCCAGGATGATTGGTGCCGAGTGCAATCCGCCGCGGGCGTCGCGTACGAGCTGATTGATGACGCGGTAGTATTCAGCCGAGGATTCCCAACTCATCCCACCGATTAAGCCGATCCACTTCATCGCGCTGCCCCTTTCGATATGTACCCTTATCCTACCATTTTCGCCTTGGGTATATAATGCAGGGCATTGAGTATACGAAGGGAATCATCATGACCAAGATACGTTGGGGCATTGTGAGTACGGCCAACATCGGCGTCGCCAAAGTAATCCCGGCCATGTTGAAGGGCGAGCACATCGAAATCGCTGCGATTGCGTCGCGTGATTTGGCAAAGGCACAGCAGGCAGCGCAGAAATTGGGTATCCCCACGGCATATGGCAGTTACGAAGCACTGTTGGCAGACCCGACCATCCAGGCAATATACAATCCATTGCCCAATCATCTGCACGTGCCCGTCACCATCCAAGCCTTGGCTGCCGGCAAGCACGTGCTGTGCGAAAAACCCATTGCGCTGACTGCAACGGAAGCCGAGACGTTGGTGGCTGCGGGGAAAAAATACCCGCACCTGAAGCTGATGGAAGCGTTCATGTATCGCCATCATCCGCAATGGCAGCGTGCCAAAGCAATCGTCGATGCGGGCGGTATCGGGCAGTTGCGTACCATTCAGAGCATTTTTAGCTATTACCTGACAGATCCCACCAATGTGCGTAATCAAGCAGACATCGGCGGTGGTGGATTGATGGATATTGGCTGTTACAACATTTCGTTGTCGCGCTTTATCTATGGCAGTGAGCCGAGCAAGGTCGTTGGTCTGATCGAATACGATCCGCAGCTCAAGACGGACCGGTTGACATCAGGGATGATGCAGTTCGCTGACGGGACCGCGACATTCACCTGCTCGACGCAGTTGTCCAATTATCAACGGGTGCAGATATTGGGGACCGAGGGTCGCATCGAAATCGAAATTCCCTTCAATGCGCCGCCGGACAAGCCATGCATCATGTGGCACACGGCCAATGGCAAAACGCAGGAGATCCAGTTCCCGACGGTGGATCAATACACCATCCAAGGCGAATTGTTCAGTCTGGCGATTATCAACAACACCGCGGTGCCGACCCCAATCGAAGATGCGGTGGCGAATATGCGTGTGATTGATGCACTGGTTGCCAGCGAAAAGAACGGTGGATGGGTACGCATCGGCGTGTAATTCGATTTGCGGACGCTAGCTTGGTATGCTATACTAGCTAGCGATGTGGTGCTCGTAGCTCAACGGCAGAGCGCTGGTCTGTGGCTCCAGAGGTTGCGGGTTCGAAACCCGTCGAGCACCCCATTCTAGCCCCCGAGTTGGTAACAACTCGGGGGTGATTGTTATATACTGCGCACATGAGATAGATGGAAGGGTGGTACCGCATGATACAGACCGAACAACGGCGTGTTGCGTTGTCGACGGGGGTGACCTTGACCGTTCATCAGGCCGGCAGTGGGCCCGATGTGCTGTTGCTGCATGGCATTACCGGCTGTGGGTTGTACTGGAGCGTGCAGATTGCCCAATTGGTCGCTGCGGGCTACCGGGTGACTGCACCCGATGGTCGTGGTCACGGCACGTCGGATCGCGCCAGCGACTATGCGACCGCCACGATTGCCGCCGATGCCGCTGCCCTGATCAGCGCACTCGGTCTTGTTAAGCCGACGGTTATCGGTCATTCGATGGGCGGCGCGCAGAGTCTTTTCCTTGCGTCTGCGCATCCGGAGTTGGTCGGTCGCGTCATCCTCGAAGATCCTGCGGTGGGGCCGCGGGGCGGTGACGATGCCTATGTGACAGGCGTCCGAGACCCCTGGAAGCAAGGATTGCAGGCCTGGGTGGGCATGCGTCATACTGACTTGGTGGCCTTCAAACGCAACGAAGCCCCGCATTGGAGTGACGAAGCGCTCGACAGCTGGGCAACGGCTAAACTGCAGAATGACCCTGAGGTGTTGGGGTGGCTTGACGAAATCAAGACGCCGGTGTGGCAATGGCTCAACAAGGTGCCTGTTCCCATCACCATGCTCTACTGCGAACCCGAAAAGGGTGGCGTAATTGGCGCAGACTTCGCAGCCGAACTGGTCAACTATATGCCCAACCTGACCGCAGTGTGCATCCCCGCTGTCGGACACGAGATGCATCACGATAACCCGGCTGCGTTTATCGCTGCGGTCACTGAAGCGATGAACTAACCCACGCATCTGCATACGGCCCGCGTCGTGACACCACTGTGGCATTTGCCATGGTGGTGTTGTTTGTCATTCGTGAGAGTGGTACATAGTGGTTTTAACCGGGGGAGCTGCAGATGCACTGTGAAGCTCCACACGCTACACAAGACGGCTGTCACAGGAACAATTGCATGCATGGCAGCGGTAGCGCGCCACACTGCCCGTGCAGTGGCGCAGACAATCGAAACACCGGGCTGGTCCACGTGACCTGCCCGGTGCCGTATTTCTTTCAAAAAATTGAAACGCCCTTACCCAAAGAAAAATGTCACGAGGAGGTAGATGTTGAGTGTCATGATGACGATGGCAATGCTCCAGGCGAGGAGGGCAAGCCAGCGTGGATTGACGAATTTGCCCATTTTGAGGGCATCGTTGGTAAACATGACGAGAGGTACGACCGCAAAGCTCAACTGCATCGACAAAATGACCTGTGAGAAGACCAGGAGTTGGCCAGTGCCGCGTTCTCCGTAGAGTGATGTCACGATGACTGCTGGGATAATCGCGATGAGGCGCGTAATCAGCCGACGGAGCCATGGAGGCAGGCGGAGATTGAGAAATCCCTCCATCACGATTTGGCCGGCGAGTGTGCCAGTCAGGGTCGAACTCTGTCCGGACGCAAGCAGAGCGACTGCAAAGGCGACAGCCGCAAATCCGCCCAACAGCGGGGTGAGCAGGTTGTGCGCATCCGAAATATCAGCGACATTGGCATATTCGGTGCCGTGGAACGTTGCTGCAGCCAAAATCAAGATTGCAGCGTTGATGAAAAAAGCAAACGCCAGTGAAATGGTGGAATCAATGGTTCCAAATCGTATCGCCAGCGCTTTGCCCGCGTCATTGCGCTCGTAATCACGGGTCTGGATGATGCTGGAATGAAGGTAGAGATTGTGTGGCATAACGGTCGCCCCGAGAATGCCGATAGCAATATAGAGGGCATTGGGGTTCTGCACAATGTGAGGTGATGGGATGAGCCCACCCAAAATCGAAGCAAATTCTGGCTGCGAGATGATGACTTGGTAGAGAAAGCACAAGAAAATCACCCCAATGAGGCCGCCGACTATCGACTCGATGATGCGAAATCCCCGTTGTTGGAGATACAGGACAATCAGCACATCGACAGCGGTAATCAAAACACCCGCAACGAGAGGAATACCGAACAACAAGTTCAGTGCAATCGCAGCGCCAATGACTTCGGCGAGGTCACAGGCGGCAATCGCGATCTCGCACAGGACAAAGAGCATCAACGAGACTGGTCGAGAATAATTATCGCGACACGCTTGCGCGAGATCGCGACCCGTTGCAACACCCAATTTGAGCGAAAGATGCTGGAGCACCATTGCCATAAGGTTTGAGAGCAAGATGACGGAGAGCAAGAGATACCCAAACTGTGCACCGCCGGCAATGTCTGTGGCCCAGTTGCCGGGATCCATGTATCCCACGGCAATCAGCAATCCGGGACCCATGAAGGCGAACAATGTGCGCAGGAATCCTGCCGATGGGTTGATACGGATAGTTGCAAACGCCTCTGGGAGTGTGGGGCTGATTCGGGCAAAGCGCCAACCGGCATCTGCTTTTTGTACGCCGTCTGGTGGCTGCTGTGGTTCCATACGGACTCCAAATGTGTAATTTAGTCTAGACTAACTTTTAGATGAGTATAGATGAAATTAAACACTTGTCAAGTGCGGAACACCCCCTGCCCGACAATCGGGCAGGGGGTGTGGTGTCGAAAACACGATTAGAGCGTCGCCAATGCATGCATGTCGGTGGCGAGGTGAACATAGAGTTGGCGATAGATTGCATAGGCACGGTCGTGTTGGGCGGCAGCGGTGCTGTCGGGCTGTGCGGTGGTGGCGACGCGCACACAACGTTGGACGGCGTCGTTGGTGTCGCGGAAGTGGCCAGTGCCGACACCCGCCAAGAGGGCTGCACCGTAGGCGGGTCCTTCTTCGGCGGCCAGCGTCGATACCGGAGCACCGTAGATGTCGGCCTGGAGTTGGCGCCAAAACGCACTCTTGCCGCCGCCGCCAGTAGCCCGGATGTCGGTGGTCGGGACACCGAGTTCGTGCATGATGCTGAGCCCATCGCGGAGCGAATAGGTGACGCCTTCGAGC
>CANHPK010000186.1 GCA_947462525.1 Roseiflexaceae bacterium
CGATCCTTCGATCCTGTTTGAAGACAACTTCACCATGGTCAATTGGGCAGAAGCCCAAGGCCCAACATGGAGTACCGCATACGACGGCAAACGCTTCCATCTCGTTGCTGCGCAAGCAGGTGATGCAGCGTGGAGCTACCGCCCTATCGCGCAGAGTGATGCGACCATGACCGTCACCCTCCAAGTCACCAAGGGGTCTGGTGGCGTGATTGTGCGCTACCGCGATGAGACCGATTTTGTGGCGATAGTCGTCGAACCCGAGTCCCAAACATATCGTATCTTGCGCCGTGAAGGCACGACCTTCCGTGAACTCAGCAGCGGTACTGCAGAATCGCTCAAACGTGGAGACGCAGTCGAAAACGAACTCACCGTGACTGTCATCGGTACAACAGTTTCGCTGTCCATCAACGGCGTCGCGACGGACCCCGTGACGGTCGAAGGCATCTCGGATAGTGCCCGGTTCGGTATGATTGCCGTCCCATCGACCAGTGATGCAGATGTATTCGTCGACCATATCACCATTCGCATCCCGTAAGTCGTTGTCCTTGGGTACCGAATCGTTCTCCATACCAAGACCGCCACACCGATACGGTGTGGCGGTCTTGGTTCCGTAGGTATATTTCTGTCCTCAAGGCGTCATAAAGTCAGTACCCAAGACGATGATGATATCTGCGTTGCTTTGGATATCCATCGGTGGTTTGCCCTGAACGACACGGCCTTTAATAATCTTGGTGATCTGGGCAGCTTGTACGGGATGATTCGTGATGTCATAGATGATTGTCTCAGCAATGGTACCACTCACATCACCAGGCGCATCGAGCGTAAATCCAACGGCATTGAGCTGTTGCGTTACCCGCCGCGCGAGGCCCGCGACACGCGCACCATTGAGCACTTGGATCCGTGCGAGCCCCTCCTGAGTACCGAGACCGGTGGTGGTACGGAACCATCCGACTAGTTGCTGCCAGCTCGTTTGCACCCATGTACCGAGCGCCGTGATGCGATCGGTCACGAGGGCATCGTTCGTGCTGACGACGGTACCGGTACTCGCGATCCACTGCGTGGTGAGGTCGGCAATGCCTGCCTGATCCCAGACCAAATCAGTGCCATCGCTGGTGTAGCGTTTGACCGTCTGCGGAGCAATGCGAAAAGAAGCGATCTTTGAAGCATCGAGATTGAGCATCGTTGCTGCTGTAGCGAGCACCATGCGTGGATTCGTCATCGGAATGGTTGTTTTGAGCGTACCGCCCAATATCTGTGGCGCATCGAGTGCCAAACGGCCTATCTCTGTTGCGCGCAACTGCCCGAGACGGGTGACGATAGCGGCAACGACCAATTGTTGGCGTTGATTTCGGCCAAAATCGCTGTCTGGATGCCGGGTCCGTGCATACATCAGCGCACGAGTCCCATCCATGCGCTGCTCCCCTTGTTGAAACTCCACCCGCATCGTGCCATAATCTGCCGTCGGGTAGGCCGTGTCGACGATCGTTTTGGGAACAGTAATGGTCACGCCACCAATCGCGTCGATCAAATCAGCGAACCCATCGAAGTTAATCTGCATGGTGTAATCGATGCGTGCCCCATAGCTCCCCATATTCGTAAACCATTCGACCGTTTCGGCCGCGAGGGCCATCCCCGATTCTTGTTGGCTCACGTTGTCTGCATACAAATCTTGCGGGTGCAAATACCCATATGCATAGGCAGCATTGATTTTGCTGGTGCCGCGGCCGCGCACTTCGACCCGGGTATCACGCGGGATTGACAGCAACCCAATTGCCCCCGTCGTGGGGTTGATGCGTGCAAGGATCAATGTATCGCTACGAATCCCGTCGGTGCGACCATCACTACGGTCATCGACGCCTACCAACAACACGGTATAGCCATTGGTCGGGACGGTCGCAGGTCGGTCGACCCGCGGATCATTGGCACCAATCGCGGCCCAGATGATCCCCAGCTGATACGAGACGGCAACCGCAGGTACCACAAGGAAGGCAATCACAAAAAACAGCCACCACGACGAGCGTCGCCGTCGACCGGTGCCGGGACGGAACTTGTAGGCGTTACGCGGCAAAATCTGTGTCGATCCGGGGGTCGCCCCGTCACGGAGTCGCTCTGGAGGGGGCGCCATACTTGTTCTCCTCGATTGGGTCGGCAGATATCGCACACCGTGCTGGGGTATAGTACCATTGTCGATAGCAGGAGCACCGCATGCAGCCCCCCGCACGTTCAATCAAATCACCGGAACAACCAGCGGTTGCGCCCGCAATCGCGATACCGTCAGATGTCCATTTTAGCGTAGCATGGCGTTTGCTCGTGCTTGTGGGTGGAGCAATTGCAGGCCTGCTCCTCTGGAAGCGGCAATGGCCATCGATTGCAACCCTCGGGTTTACTGCGGGTGCACTGTGGCGCTATGGTCGACACCACGAACCTGCACATCCGCGACTCGTCCACCGCACCATCGCAGACCCCCGCTTCCCCGCGGCACTCGACGGCTTCACCATTGCCCAAATCAGCGACATTCATCTCGGGCAGCCGCATAGTGACAGTAACCTCGCATGGACCATCGAGACCATGCAACGTATCAAACCAGATCTGATTTGTCTGACGGGGGACCTCGTCAACAATCGGCCAGCACTCACCAGACTGAGTCGGTATTTGCGGCAACTCCATGCCCCAAGTGGCATATTTGCAATCGCAGGCAATCACGATTATGCCGAGGGTATCGATGATGTCCGTGCAGCGTTGTCGTTTGCAGGAGTGCCGTTGCTACAAAACCAGGGAATGATGATACAGCACAATCACTGCAATGTATGGCTCGCCGGCGTTGATGATGTCTGGCATGGTCGGATGGATATCGACCAGGCGGTACGAGATGCTCCCGCTGGCATGCCCGTCATGTTGTTGGCGCATGCACCCGACGCAGTACGCGAGGCCACACTTTACCCCAACATCGTTTTGCAGTTGTCTGGGCATGTGCATGGCGGTCATGTGCGCGTACCGGGGCTCGGCCCATTGGCCAAACCACGGTTTGGTCGTCATTATACCCATGGCACACTGCGCGTTGGGACGATTCATCTGCATGTTTCTGTCGGATTAAGTGGACGGGCATTCCGGCTGGGGAACACACCGGAGGTTACGGTTATTCGTTGTATGCATCTGAAAGAAGGACATTCGTCATGACGGCAGCAAAATCGCTCAATCCCCTGTTCGTTATCGCCGCAGATATCGTGGCACTCCTGCTCTTTGCGGCAATCGGCAGACAGACCCATGCCGAGTCAAACCAGTTTCTCGCGATTCTGAGCACCGGCTTGCCGTTCATCATCAGTTGGCTGACGGTGAGTGCACTGGCGGGACTCCAACGACCACAACCATTCAAGCGCTGGATTATACAAACGCTGTCATGGGCGCCGCTGAGCGCATTGATGGGGCTCGCGTTACGTGCCATTTGGTTGGAACGGGAAATTCCCCTGACGTTCGCTATCATTACCGTCTGTGTCACAACCTTTGCACTCCTCGTCGTCCGAGTGGCATTCTCGCTGCGGACAATGAAAGGGAACGCATAAATGCAGACAACGTTGACGCTGATTCGACACGGAGAGTCATACGCAAACAGTGAAAACATGGTCGAGTCGTTTACGTGTCGCGGTTTGACAGCGCGCGGGATTGCCCAAGTCACCGCACTGCAGCAACGGTTCACCAACCAACCCGAGCAGTATGACGTCTTCTATGCAAGTACGCTCCATCGCGCACGCGTGACCGCGACGATATTGGCGCCCGCAATTGGACTGCCCATCACCTGGGAGGATGATTTACACGAACTGCGGGTGGGGGAGGCCGATGGATTGTCCTATACGCTTGTGACCGAACGGTACCCCCAGTTCGACCGCGGGATTATTGACGTGCATACACGTGTCGCTCCGCAAGGCGAAAGCTGGAACGAATTCGCCGCCCGCTGCGCACGCGTGTTGACGATGATTGCTGCGTCACATCGCGGCAAACGCATTGCGATTGTGTGCCACGGCGGAGTCATCGAAGCGTCGTTCCTCTGGGCACTCGATTTGAGTGCGGGAGCACGGACGCGTGTGGCATTCCCGGCACGCAACACCGCATTGACGACCTGGGTCGAACGTGCAAGCCCGCACGACGGCAGGCGCGAGTGGCAACTCACCCGTCATAATGACGCAAAGCATCTCGATGGAACTGATCTCTAATCGTTCTCTCTCATGAAAACGCCAGATTCCATGAGAAATACCATGCAATTATGCGGTAAAATACTAACAAACATAGTATGTCGCGAACCATACCCTACGGCATACCCATGCATAAAGGAGGTACATGAGCGATGGTGCAACGGTGCGAATGGTATTCGACTCGTGATGAATGCTTGAGAACAGACAGCATATGACAGAACAGACACTTGCACAGACACCTCGGCAGCGATTTACGCTGACGTGGGAACATATCATGTTCCTCGCCATTTTGGCATTGAGTGTCCTCACCCGTTTTTGGGCATTAGGGGACCGTGCGTTGCATCACGACGAAACGCTCCATGCCGACTATTCTTATTCGCTGTACGCCGGCCTCGGATTTGTGCATGACCCGTTGCTGCACGGTCCGTTTCTCTACATCATGGGTGCGATTTCGTATTTCTTCTTTGGCGATTCGGACTATACGGCGCGTTTTTCGCCTGCGTTGTTTAGTGTTGCCCTGGGCATGACGCCCTTCTTGCTCCGCAAAGAGCTTGGGCGCACGAGTACAATCGTCGCCGCGGTAGTGATGCTTTTTTCGCCGGTCTTTTTGTATATCGGTCGATTCTTCCGACACGACAGCTA
>CANHPK010000187.1 GCA_947462525.1 Roseiflexaceae bacterium
ACGACGTATCGCCCAAAACGCAACACGCCCATCACAATCAAGAGTATTCCTCCCAACACGGTGGCACCATAGACACCCACGATACCGTTGCGGTGCAAAACAACAAGCAACACGGCTGACATTGCCCCGGTTGGTCCGCTGATTTGAAACGACGAACCTCCAAGCACTCCCGTAATGACTCCGGCAAGTATTGCCGTCACCAGCCCTGCCGCAGCGGTCATTCCTCCGGCGATGCCGTACGCCAGTGCCAAGGGGAGACAAACCGCCGCCACTGTCAGCCCTGCTATCAGGTCGTGCTGAAAACGCTTGCGATTGTACCCAGCGAATTCCTGGCGAAGCATCGTCACCCATTGTCTAGAGCGGTCCATCACAAACCTGCGATTCCAGAGCGTCAGAGTTGACTCGTTGGGGGATTATACGCCTCTTTCGGCTTTTGGCATGAGTGAGCAATTGTATGGTACGCTCATCCAGAATTGGAGACTTGGCAAGGAGTACTATGCAATCGTCTGCTTCGGTTGTCATCATTGGTGCAGGTGTGATGGGGGCATCGGTTGCCTGCCATCTCGCACTGCGCGGTTGCCGCGATGTCGTTGTGCTCGAGCAGTTCGAAAGTGAAGTGCAAGGCTCGACCGCACGCTCTGCTGCCGGCGTACGCCATCAGTTTTCGCACGAGCTGAATGTGCGGATGTCGCAATATGGCATCGAGCGCTACAAACACTTCCAAACAGAGATGGACGCGGATAGTGGGCTCCATCAAGTCGGTTACCTGTTCCTTATCAACGACGCCGAAAACTGGCATGGTTACACCGAAGCAACTGCCATGCAACAGGCGTTGGGTGTACGCACACGGCTGTTGCAGCCGTCCGAGATCAATGCTATTGTGCCCGACGTCGTCACCGACGATTTGATTGGGGCGACATTCAATCCCGATGACGGCTTCTGCGATCCGCACAGCGTCGCCATGGGCTACCTTGCCAAAGCGCGCCGACTGGGCGTAACGGTCGAGCGCAATGCCCAAGTCCGTGGGATTACGACCCAGTCCGGCCGCATCGTATCGGTCGACACTGCACAGGGAAGCATCTCGTGTGAAACAGTCATTAACTGCGCTGGTTCGTGGGCCGGTGCTGTTGCTGCATTGGCAGGGCTAGAGGTGCCCATTTTGCCGTACCGTCGCAACGTCTATGTGACCCAACCAACAACAATCATCCCCGGCCAAATGCCCCTCACCGTCGATGTAACCAGCGGGTTCTGGATCCGCAAAGAACACGATTCGCTGATTATGGGGCTATCGAAGCCCGACGAAGCGCCGGGCTACAATATTGCCGTCGACTGGGCCTGGCTGGATACCGTGTTGGACGCAGGGTTTGCACGATTCCCACGGTTGGGTGACGTCACCCTCAACGAAAAGCAGTGCTGGGCGGGCTGTTACGAAATCACCCCCGATCACATGCCTATCTTGGGACGTCACCCAGAACTGCCGTCATTCATCAATGCAGCGGGCTTTTCGGGGCATGGCATCATGCATGCACCAGCCACGGGACTCGTCATCGCCGAAGAAGTCCTCGATGGCACCGCTCACAGCTTTGCCATCGACCCATTGCGCATCGAACGCTACCGCACCGGCAGCATTTTTGAGCGCAACATCATCTGACCAGCGCCACTCGCCATGGATGAAGGGGCGATTGCATCATGCAGAGACAACCGGGCGATAGACATCCTTGAGTTGGCGAATCCCGCGTTTGTTGAGTTGCTTGACCGACCCTTCTGTCCGGGCGAGCTTGGTTGCAATCTCTGCGAAGGTGAGTTCATCGCGGTAGCGAAGCATCAAGACTGCCCGCTGTTCATCGGTGAGATGGTGCAACATATCAATGAACGCCGCTTCGTCGTCGGCTGCGTGCGCTGGTGATTGGGTTGCCTCTATCTCACATTCGTCGAGTGAGGTGACCGGGCGGCGACGTTGGCTGCGATAGCTGTCGATGACGCGGTCATGGGCTATCCGGTAGAGCCATGCTTCGATGGGTAAGCCGCGATCGGTGTAGGTGTGGAGGCTTTCGAGTACCCGCACAAATACTTCGCTGGTCAAATCTTCGGCGAGCGAATAGTCGTGGACCCGCCGCAAAATGTAGCGTTGGATGGCGGGTGCATGGTGTGCATAGAGCTCGGCGACACGCTGTTGATGGTTCATGATGCCCTCCTGTATACGATATGTCGGCAGTATGCACGCCTGCCGTTACCAAATCATTACCATCCGCCAATGGCTTGGGGTATAATGGTATTTGGCATTCATACGGGGAGCCATGATGAGTCAAACATTCACCATCGAGCCTGGTAAGGCGCATGATGATGTCGTCGAGCTCGCCAAAGCGTGGGCAGGGACATCGATTGCATTTGCGATTACAACCACCGGCGTTGCGAACCTCGCGACACCACTCGTGCTCCAAAACTTGCTGATTGCGGCAATCGTTTGTGGGCTCGGATTTGTGCTGCATGAGCTCGCACATCGTCAAGTCGCACGTGGATACGGTGCTGCCGCACATTTTGCAGCTGACAATCGCTGGTTGTTGATTTCGATCGGATTAGCATTCACCGGCATATTCATCGCGGCACCCGGCGCCGTTTGGCATACCGGTGTGTCGGACCCCAAGCGTATCGGCAAGATTGCGGTGGCTGGCCCGCTCGCCAACTATGTCTTGGCGCTCTTTTTCTTGGTGTTGTACCCGATTCTCTTTATGCTCGGCGTGCAGGACGACCTCTTTTTGTACTTGTGCATGATGGGTTTTTCGTTCAATGCATGGGTAGGGTTGTTCAACCTCATCCCCGGTGGGCCGTTTGATGGCGCCAAAGTGTTAGCCTGGTCCACGCCCGTCTATGCGGTGATGGTCGCAATCGGTGCGTTTATGGCGTTTTATATGAATCGACAAGAGGTGTACATCTCGCTCTGGGGATGGGTCATCAATCTCTTTGGATAATGTGTAGTCACAGAAGAGGATTATTGGCATGCGTACGAAACTCATCGCCGGCAATTGGAAAATGCACAAAACCGTGAGCGAAGCAGTTGCGCTCATCGATGCATTGTATGCCGCGCTCCCCACTATTGCCTCAGACCGCGAAGTCGTTGTCTGCCCGACATTCACCGCACTGTCCGCAGTTGCTGCGCGTCCTCGTGGCGCGATCGGCATCGGCGCCCAAAACGTCTACCCCGAGTCGCACGGCGCCTACACCGGCGAGATTTCGCCGGCAATGCTGGTCGACATCGGCTGCCGCTATGTCATCATCGGGCATAGCGAACGGCGTGCCCTGTTTAGCGAATCGGATGCGTTCATCGCCAAAAAAGCTGCAGCCGTGCTCGCCGCTGGGATGACCCCGATTGTCTGCGTCGGCGAGACCAAGCAGGAGCGTGAATCAGGCCGGGCCGAAGCCGTCGTCCTCGGTCAGGTCGCCGGTTCATTGGCTGGGTTGCAAGACCGCCTGGCCGACGTCGTGATTGCCTACGAACCGGTCTGGGCAATTGGGACCGGTTTGACCGCAACCGCCGCAGATGCACAAACGATGCACGCTGCGATCCGCGCAGAACTGCGCCGTATCGGTGGCGCAGCGGCCGAGCGGGTACGGATCCAATATGGCGGCAGCGTCAAAGCCGACAATGTCGACGAATTGATGGCGCAGCCAGACATCGACGGGGCACTGGTAGGCGGTGCCGCGCTCGTTGCCGAAGGCTTTGCGCGGATTGCGAACTATCGATAAAGTCGCGTGCGGTTCCCGCACCGTGAATAGGTGAATGCATGACCGATACAACGTCACACCCAACGACCGAGTACCCACTGGTCGTCCTCGGCGAAATGGTCATCATGCCGATGATGACGGTGCCGTTGCAAATCGGCCAGGGCAAGTCCTTCCGGGCGCTCGAAGTCGCTTGGGAGGCCAAGCAACAGGTACTGTTGATTTTTGTGCCCGAATCGCACATCGAACAATACAAAAACGGCGCGCCCGAAGCACTGCCGACGGTGGGTGTCACGGCGCGTCTCGAAGAGTTCATCAAGCTCCCCGATGGGACCGCCCGGATCATCCTCGAAGGTTTGCAACGAGCGGTCTTCGACGGGTTGCAGCAAGTAGACCCATACTATGTCGTGAATGCGCAACCGATCGTCGACCCGGTGGTTTCTGGGATGGATATCGAAGCCCTGATGGACACCGTCAAACAGCAAGTCGACGAGTTCGTCGACAGCCTGGGCGAAGTGCCCCAAGAGGCAGTCACGTTTGTCCGGCGCATCGACACCCCCGGTCATTTGGCCGACATTGTCACCTATGCCCCTGCATTCGACTTCGCTGAGCGACTCGTCATCCTCAACGAAATCGATCCGGTTGAACGGCTCGCCAAAACACAGCGCATGTTGGCACGGCATCTCGAGCTGATGAAAATCCGCCAGAAAATCCAGCAGGACACGAAAGAAATCCTCGACCAGGGTCAGAAGGAGTTCTTCCTCCGCGAACAAATCCGGGTCATACGCAAGGAACTCGGCGAAGACGAGGAACTCGATGATCCGCTCGATGAGCTCAAAAAGCGTGTCGTCGCACTCGAAGCACCCGAGCCCGTACGCGAACAAGCGTTGCGTGAGTTCAAGCGCCTCGCACAACAAGGCCCAGGCAGTCCCGAAGCCGGCGTCATCCGCTCATACATCGAGTGGCTCTTGGCGTTGCCGTGGACACTCGAAGAACTCGCGCCGATCGATATTGCCAAAGCGCAGGC
>CANHPK010000188.1 GCA_947462525.1 Roseiflexaceae bacterium
CGGCGTTTGTTGCCAATGCTCACATAGAGGCGCACCGTGTCACCGGGTTGGATGGGGGCACCAGCCACGGGATCGGTACGGATAATCGCATCTGCTGGGACGGTCAGGTTGCTTTCTTCGATCAGAATCGTGCGCAACCCGAGGAGCTCTATCTGCTCGCGCACCACCATCGCAGGCTTCCCGGCCACATCCGCTGGTACGGATGGCGCAGATCGACCCAAACTCAGCACATAATAGATGGTTTTGTCCGTCGGTATCGGGCTGTTTGCTGATGGACGCTGGTTCATCACCATACCAGCTGGGATGTCATTCGAGTATGCTGCCGGATCGGCTTTGAGTGTCAAGCCCATGGTACTGGCTGCATCTTTGGCCGCTGCTTCGTCATAATTCAGAAAATCAGGGACAGTCGTCAACGATCCAGTCGGGATGGCAGCCCGCATGGTCAGCGCACCGCCACTGCTGTCGCTGGTCGTCGGCGCACCCATCAACCCTTTGAGAGGGCCCATCAGCAGCAAATACACCAACGCCACTGCCAATGTCAGCAACATCAGCAAAATGATGAAGCCACCGAATTCACGCCCGTTGCGCGTGGGCATGGGCGAGGTAATCGTTGACCGTTTGGGCGGCAAATTGCGCATGTTCGTGTTGAGTGGTCCGGTCTGTGGAGGTTGCCGGAGATTGCCAGTGCGTACCCCTTGTGGTGCGGTGATACGCACCTCTGATTCTTCTTGGGTACGGAGCAAGCTCGCGAATTCGCGTGCCGACGCTGGTCTGTCGTTGGGGTTCTTGGCGAGTGCGCGGAGGATGAGCTGTTCGAGTGCCGGTGACACGTTGGGGTTGTGACGCCGAATCGGGGGTGGTTTCGAACTCACATGTTGGAGTGCAACCGCTACCGCACTATCCCCGGTGAACGGTAACTGACCGGTCAGTGCTTCGTAGAGAGTCACTGCGAGTGCATAAATGTCGGATTGTGCCGTCGCTGGTTGGCCTTTTGCCTGTTCGGGGGAAATATAATCGGCGGTACCAAAGGTCACACCGGTTTCGGTTTGGGCGGTCGATAACCCGCTTTTGGCGATACCGAAATCAGTGATTTTGGCGGTACCGTCTTGTGTCACGAGGATATTTTGTGGCTTCACATCGCGGTGAACCATCCCCAAATTGTGTGCAGTATCGAGCCCGTCAGCAATGTTCGCACCGATTTGGAGGACCTGTTGAATCGGCAACTGTCGTTTGCGCAGAATGATGCTCTTGAGATCTGGCCCATCCACAAATTCCATCACGATAAAGTGCTGGCGGTCTTCTTGGCCGACATCGTAGATGTCGACAATACTGGGGTGACGCAGGTTTGCCGCAGCCTGTGCCTCATGACTGAAGCGCTGCAAAAAGTTAATGTCGTTTGCGTGGTGTGGGTGCAGTACTTTGATTGCAACCACTCGATTGAGACGCGTGTCACGCCCGCGGAAGACGGTCGCCATGCCGCCGTCGCCGAGTTTTTCTTCTATTTCGTAGCGTTGGTTGAGGATTTTAGGTTGCATGTCGCGTCTGTACTCAATCAAATTGTCGTCGTATCGCAGGATTGACGGGTTCTGGCGGGACAATCCCCAGATGTGCTTCCAGCAGATGGAGATTCATCACATCTTCTTGGTTATACCGGAGCAGTACGTCTAGTGCTGATTGGTCGTGATTCGTCTCGTAGAGGTGCCATAATCGTGGCGCATCGATACCAGTAATACCTGCGGTGCCACGGGTAATCCCCGTGTCTGCTTCGATTTTTTTGAGCCCACCACGAAGACCGTGTTTGCGACAGACATACATCAAATCGCTGTGAGCAAAATCGTTGAGCAGGTTGACACGCATCCGCTTCTTGATGTGGGGCAGGTCAAATCCGGACCCGTTGAAGGTCACAATGACCGTGCAACCTGCAAGGGCATCGTAGATTGCCACATCGTGTATGCCGCCGTCGATGAGTTGGATGGTACCCAGGTCGTGTCGATAGATACCGATGACACTGATACGCTGATCGTTGGTAGTTTCGATGTCGAGATATGCACGCATCAAAACCCCAATCGATTGTTGTCGTGTTGCAGATTCTGTGCATAATTATGACATAGTGTAGTGGTACTGTCAAAGGACAGTAATGTCTAAATATTCTTGCTTTTTGGGAGGAGTATCATGTCACTTCGCGTCTTGCTTGACACTGATCCGGGCATTGATGATGCGCTTGCGATTCTCCTCGCCGTTGCTTCGCCCGAGCTCGACCTGCGCGGGGTCACCGTCACCGGTGGCAACTGTCCACTCAGCGCGGGAGTTGCAAATGCACGTGCCGTGCTGGCATTAGCCAAGCATCAACACATCCCCGTTTGTGCGGGAGTCGCACTCCCACTCCTCCGGCCAGCATTCACTGCCGCCGAAACACACGGAGCCAGCGGATTAGGGTATGCAGTCCTGCCCCCTTCAGACGCTCCCGAGGCACACGAACATGGTGTTGATTGCATCATCCGCGAAATCCTCGCTGCACCCGGGCAACTCAGTCTCGTGCCCGTCGCACCGTTAACCAATATTGCCATTGCAATCCGTAAAGAGCCCGCAATTGTGGACGCTGTCAAGAACGTTATCATCATGGGTGGTGCAGTTCGTGTGGATGGGAATACGACTTCGTTGGCAGAATTTAACTTTTTTGTCGATCCGCATGCTGCCCATATTGTCCTTACGAGTGGGATGCCCATCACCCTTGTGCCATGGGATATCACCCGTGATGTGATGCTGCATCAACAGCACATCGACCGATTGTTGGCGATTGATTCACCGCTGACGCAGTTCATTGCTGATGCGACGCGCTTTTATTTGGATTTCCATTATGCGAGTTTCGGCATTGCGGGGTGTTCGATCAATGACCCTGTGGCGCTTGCATTGACCATGTGGCCCGACCTTGCGACGACACAATCGGTACGAGTCGACATCGAATACACCAGTGAACTCACCATCGGCAAAACAGTGTTGAGTTATGTGGGCGAAACAAGTCATCCGCCGCGTGATACCGACATGACCGGCTATACTGCCACCGAATGGCCGCCAACATGGCGCTCAATGACGCGACCGCCACACAACGTCAAGTTAGTCACACACTTTGATAGCGAGACATTCATTGAGCGCTTCGTGCAACGGATGGAGGCGTTAGCGCGGATGATACCTGGGTAACCCACCCTGCAACCCGGCCCCCAATTCTACCGTCATAGCGCCGAGAGAAATGGAGGCCGGTATGAGCTTCAAAGAATTAACCCGTTCCAAGAGTGATCGCATGGTCAGTGGGGTATGTGGCGGTATCGCCCGTGCGTACCGATTGGATACCGTCATCGTACGTGGCGTGTTCGTGGTATTGGCATTAGCAAATATCGGTGTCGCTGCAATTGCATATGTCATGGCGATTATCTTGCTCCCCGAGGAAGACCCAATGCCTGCCGGTGGGACGACCCGACCAGGCTGGCGCTATGACCCTTGGACAGGAGAAAGCCTGGCACGACCGCTGAACGACGACGTTGTCGTCGACACCGCACCGATTGTCTCGGGGACCGAGACCGATGTGAACCAAAGCCAGATTTCTGATGCACAGACGCCGCCGCGCAACCGACCGACAGATGACGAAGTGTAGCGCCCCCGCTGCTTTATCCGATGTACTGGAACCGCACCGCACTACCGATTGGTGGTGCGGTTTTCTCTCACAAGTCGAAATCCCAAAAACCCATTGCTCATGTTCGGTGCCATGCGAAACCTGCATGCGCAGCGTGCATAGCCTATTGGATTTACATAACAACCGCCGCGGATGACACGACGACCAGGTGAAGATAGGTCGTTGCGGCCATCATCTGCCCGGTATGGGTACAGCGTATCGAGCGAGTGGGTCCACTCCCATACACCGCCGGCCATATCGAGCACGCCCCATGGGCTTGCCCCTGTGGGATACAGACCGACCGGTTGCAACGCAAGGCCTGATTCGCGGGTAGCCGCGCGTGAGACTTGCCATTCGTCCCCCCAAGGGAACTGTCGTCCATCCGTTCCGCGTGCTGCACATTCCCACTCGGCCTCGCTCGGCAGACGATATGCTACCCCGTCAATACGACTCTTCCAATCGGCATAGGCCATTGCCATGGGCATGGTGATATCGACGACGGGGAGGAGCGGATCTTGGCTCGCCTGCGTAGGCCAAGACAGCGGTGTCGTTCCGCCTGCAGCAACCCACAGTGCGTAGTGCCCAACCGTAACCGGCGTTTGCCCGATTGCAAAAGCGTCGAGAGAGACGGGATGCTGCGGTGATTCTTCGCGATAGGATTCGCGGGTGCCGCTGTAGTGTTGTGCGAGTGACGACAGGTCGGCTACGGGAGTTCCCATCAAGAAGGTCGTTGCGGGGATCTCGATGAAGGTGGTGTGTGGGGCAGTGCTCACGATCGTATCTCCCAGCTACTGCCGTGTTCGTTGCGTGTGATTCCTATCTGCACGGGGAACAAATCACGGACCTCGGCGACGTGGGTGATCACCATGATGGTCCGAAAGTCTGTGCTGATAGCGTTGATTGCTTCGACGAGTCGTTCGCGCCCCTGGGCATCCTGTGTGCCGAATCCTTCGTCAATAATCAAGGTCTCGAGTCGATGGCCGGCGCGGTGTGCGAGTAAGCGCGACAGGGCAATGCGCAGTGCAAAGCTGATCCGGAAGGCTTCACCGCCCGAA
>CANHPK010000189.1 GCA_947462525.1 Roseiflexaceae bacterium
GACCCCGAGCCCTATTTCGTGCATTTGGCCCTTGCCGACAATCAAGGCACCCGCTGCCCTGAGGCGCGCAACAGGTGTGGCATCGACGGCCTGCTGGCCGACACCCAAGAACGTCGTTCCGTCACCCGTACGATAGCCGGTGACTGAGAACTCGTCTTTAATCGAAACGGGTACGCCATCGAGCTCGCTCAATACATTGCCGGCCTGAAAGCGCGCGGTCGCTGCGGCTGCATCGCGGAGCAACGCAGCATCGTCATACGCGATGAATGCATTCAAGCGCAGAAACGATGGGTCTGTCCGCAACGCAATCCAGTGCTGTGCAACGGCAGTCGGAGTGAGTGTTCCGGCGCGATAGGCAGCCTGCAATGCCGCCGCATCCCAAACCCGCGAATCCACGCTGTTGGCTCCTGTCTCTGCGATTTCGGAGTCGGCACGTTCGAGCGGGAGCAGTGGCCAGTCAATGAACGTCGGCTCGACCATCGCGGTGTACGATTCGTGCTGTGCGCGAAATGCCGTCACGCCGGCGCTTGTCAACAAGCCAGGCGCGAGCAATGACCGTATGTGTGGGTGTTCCATACACCAGCGTAATATCCGTAATGAGATCCCCGAGAGTACCGGTAACGACGCAGAGGTTAAGTCATACATAGCGTCTCCTTGGCACACCGTTGCCTAGACATGCAACGCGACACCGGAACATCCGGGGTCAGCCCCGCCCTGGGGGACACCATCACGCAACGAAACCGCATGCACCAGTGCCATTGCACCGTGGCTCTGCGGCAATCGACTAATCGGGTGCTTGGTGCGGACTTCTGCGCAGATATACTCGGGGATGCGGCCATGACACACGATATTGTTCCCCTGGCAATCGAACCGCGGTGCGGCAATCGCGTCGTTGATGCTCATGCCAAAATCGAGGAAGTTGAGAATCGTCGTGAGGACGGCAGTGATGATGCGTGATGCGCCTGGTGCACCAACAATCAACAGTGGTTTGCCGTTCTTCGAGATGATGACGGGCGCTATCCCCGTCGTTCGACCGACACGGGGTGCAATCGAATTGCGATGACCAGGGAACGGGTGGAAGTTGACCATTGAGTTGTTGTACATGAAGCCTAACCCAGGCGTGATCACCCCCGATGACATCCCCAACGAATGGGTCAAACCAACCACCATCCCATTGCGATCGACCACGCTGATGTGCGTCGTGTCGGGTGCGGTGGTCGGCGTGTCACCTGTCGTGATTGGTTTTTCGGCGCGGATGTGGGCTTGCCATTCCGCTGCACGTGCCTTCGACGTCATCCATGCGACCGGGACATTGCCTGCCCGCGGGTCGCCGAGATGCGCATTGCGGTCGGTGAACCCTGCCTTCATCGCCATTGCGACGAGATAAATGTATTCTGCTGAGTTGTGTCCGAGTTGCGCAATATCGAAGCCTTCGAGGATGTTGAGGATTTCGATAACCGTCGGCCCGCCATGTGGTGCCTGCGACGTCGCGATGTCGTACCCACGGTACGTTCCGGTCACAACTTGTTCGTCACTCACCCGATAGTCGCGCAAGTCAGCAGCCGTCACATACGCGCCATTTGCTGCCAAATCACGGGTCATCTGTTCTGCCAGAGCACCGTGATAAAAATCCTGTGCACCGTGCTTCGCCAAATGCGTGAGCGTGCGTGCATAATCGGGATTCTTGAGTATTTCACCTTCGTCGTACGGTTGCCCATCACGCAGGTACAGCCGCGACGCTTCTGGGTTAGAGGTAATGTATTCGGTCATCGATACTTGTTCTGGGTATTTATTGCGGCCCTTCCACCGTGACGCGAGGTGGCTATCGACCATAAAGCCGCGTTCGGCGGTCTCGATTGCCGGTGCAATTGCGTCGGCCCAACTGAGTGTGCCGTATCGGCTCAGCAACGTATCGAGGGCAGCAACGGTACCAGGGGTACAAATCGATGTGTACCCTTTATCGTTGACTTTGCCTTGCAAAAAATATCCCCACCCATCAGGCGAGAGGCGGATAAACTTGTCGACCCACATATCAGGGGTCACCAACGATCCGGCCAAAGCCGGAGCATCGAGAAGCACCGGAGCTTCACCAGGCTTTTGGAGTAACGCAAGGGCGTAGCCGCCGATGCCACACATTTGCGGGTTGACGATACCCTGCACAAAAGCACAGGTGACAGCTGCATCAATTGCATTGCCGCCGCGCCGCAGGACCTGTGCGCCTGCCTCGACTGCAATCGGTTCTGGTCCCGAAATCACTGCTTGCATGGATAGCTCCTTTGCGGTGTGAGTGGTCTGTATTGTACTGCAACTCGACAAATTTCATTTGTTCATAGGGTATACTGAACATGCTGAAAGGATTTGCCCATGCAGACGCGTGACCAAATACGATTGACGACGCTTGCCAGTTGTGCTGGCTGAGCAGCCAAAACAGGACCGGGTGTCCTGGCAAACATCTTGGACGGGTTGACGTTCGATACTGTACCGAATCTGCTCGTCGGGACTGCGCGCGCCGATGATGCAGCCGTATATAGGCTTTCTTCCACACAAGCATTGGTCCAAACGGTCGATTTCTTCCCACCCATCGTCGATGATCCGTACGATTACGGCTACATCGCGGCGGTGAATGCGATGTCTGATATCTACGCAATGGGTGCGGTGCCGACGTTCGCATTAGCAATTGCCGCAATGCCGTCTGACCTGCCTGTGGCAGTCATCCAACGCATCATGCAAGGCGGTATCGATGCGGTGCAACGTGCCGGTGCAGTCGTTGCGGGTGGGCACACCATAACCGATCCAGAGCCCAAATACGGGCTTTGTGTCACCGGAATGGTGCATCCAGACCATATCGCGGTCAAGAGTCAGCTCATCGAAGGCCACTGTGTGTTGCTCAGTAAGCCGCTCGGGACTGGTATTGTTACCACCGCTGCGATGCGCGATTGTGTCGAACAGTCTGCATTCGATGCGGCAGTCACGTCGATGAAGCAACTGAACCTGATGGCATCCAAAACAGCCATCGCCCACGAGGTTGCCTGCATGACTGATGTGACCGGATTTGGACTCATTGGGCATTTGCTCGAAATGACCAAAGACACGGGGCTGTGTGCACACATAGCAATGGAGTACATCCCCTTGTTGCCGACGGTTGCAGCGTTGGCTGCGGCAGGTGTGGTGCCGGGAGGATTGCAACGCAACCGAACGCTGTACGAGTCACAAGAGCTTGTTCAGTATGATGCAACGATTCCGTCGTCGCTCATCGATATTCTCTATGATCCCCAAACGTCCGGCGGGTTGCTGGTCACCCTTCCTGCGGCAGATTGCGAGTCGCTGATTGCCGCTGGTGCTGCAGTAGGCGTCTCCTATGTGCACATCGGGACACTCAGGGCAGGGGTTGGGGTTTCGGTTCTTCCATAATCAGACAGAAAGGTCTCCCATGCGTTCCATTCGATTGTCCGAACGACTCAGTCGCTTGACACCTTCTGCGACCACTGCCCTCGGTGGCAAAGTCGCTGCGCTCAAAGCCCAGGGCATCAACGTCATTTCGTTTGGTGCCGGCGAGCCAGACTTTGCGACACCCGAAGCTATTAAAGCAGCAGGTATCCATGCAATCGAAACGAACCAGACCAAATACACACCGATTGGTGGACCGGCCGAACTCCGCAAAGCAGTCGCAGATCATATTTGCGCTGACTGCGGTGTAGCCTTCACGGCAAACCAAGTATCGGTGACCAATGGGGCCAAAGAAGCGCTGTTTCTTGCCTTTTTGGCGTTGTGCGATGCAGGCGACGAGGTCATCATCCCCGCACCGTACTGGGTCAGCTATGTCGACCAAGCCAAAATCGCCGGTGCCACCCCAGTCATCGTCTCCGCAACGGCAGAGAACGGCTTTCGCATTACCGCAGCCCAACTGGCTGCTGCCATCACCCCCAAGACACGTGTGTTCATGCTGAATTCACCGTCGAACCCGACCGGTGCTGTCTATTCGGCCGCAGAACTCCGTGCCATCGCAGATGTCATCAAGGCCCATCCACAGATTGTCGTCATGAGCGACGAAATCTACGATGCAATCGTCTACACACCATATGCCCGTTGGCTCCGCGTTGCACCAGACCTCATCGATCAGACACTCGTCATCAACGGTGCATCCAAAGCATTTGCCATGACGGGATGGCGGATGGGCTTTGTGGTGGGTCCGCAGTACATCATCGATGCCATCAAAGGGATCCAAAGTCACTCGACTTCACACACCTCGTCGATTACCCAAGCGGCCGCACTGCCTGCGTATGACGGGAGCATCGACATGAGCGCAGAAGTCACCAAGATGGTCAGTGCCTTCCGGCAGCGCCGCGATGTCATCGGTGAGCTGTTGAGTTCCATCCCAGGTATATCGCTCAACGTGCCCGATGGCGCGTTTTATGTGTTCCCTGATATCCGCGGCCTCTTGGGCAAAAAACTTGCCTGCGGCGTCACCTGCAACACGGACGACGAGTTTGCCGCAGCCATGCTTGAACACGCGCATATTGGGATCGTCAGTGGTTCAGCGTTTGGAGCACCAGGATTTGTGCGTATGTCGTACGCCACCAGCATGGAGCTGATCCGCGAAGGCGTAGCGCGTATGAACAAAGCGATTGTTGGATAGCGACGCGCGGACCGAGGAGCGTGTTGCTCCTCCACCGTAGGGGAATCTCGAATGCGTTTTCTCCTCAATCTC
>CANHPK010000190.1 GCA_947462525.1 Roseiflexaceae bacterium
GCACGCAGTTTAATGCAACCCAAACCGACAAAGTCAGTGACACGACGGTCTCGAGTGCCCAACTCGTCTGGCTCTACTATCGCACACTCGGCATCAACATCGACAGCAACAACACCCTCTATGCACACTGGTTACGCACCGGATACAGCCCCCTGGTGGCGTCGTATGTCGCCAATCATGCCGTCGCGCCCGACGAAATAGCGCTCTCGCCGGCACTGACCCGCGTGGCACACGGCTGGCTCCCATGAGTACGTCAAGGGACGGTGAATCTGGTAGGATAGGCACATGATTACCGTCAACGACCAGCGTATCACCCCGACCGTCTTCCCCGACGGGACCCAGCAGGTGTGGCAGCTCGCGCCAGCACTCATGGCGGCGTCGACCTGGCATATCTGCTGGTCGTTTGCCGCCGAGGCCGAACTGATGACGCTCATGCAGTTATGTGACCTCGGCGCAGGCCGGCCCATGCACCTCGCACTGACCTATCTGCCCTATGGACGCCAAGACAAAGCAATCAGCAACGAAGCAACCTTCGGCTTACAGAGCTTTATACGCGTCTTGCGGCTGTGCGCGTTCGACAGCATCACCGTGATGGATCCACATTCGCAGGTCGTGGTGGATGCCCTCCCTAACTGCCAGGCAATCTACCCCCACGCACACGTCACTGCAGCAATCCATAGCACGCAGGCTACGGCTATCGCGTACCCCGATGCAGGTGCCGTACGCAAGTACACGGCTATCTATCAGACAAACTGCCGGATTATCAGTGGCCGCAAGGTACGCAACCAGCAGACGGGGGTGTTGACCGACACCGACATCGAAGGCGACCCCGCAGGTCAAACCGTCCTCATCGTCGACGATATCTGCGACGGTGGCCGGACGTTCACTGCGCTCGCCGATGCTCTCTACACCGGCGGCGCACAGGCAGTCCATCTTTTTGTGACGCACGGGCTGTTCAGCAAGGGCATCCATGTCTTGACCACTGCCCGCATCGGCCGCATCTTCACGGCACAAGGTGAAGTCGACACCCGTTCCGATGCCGTTGTCTACCGTGCCACATCGCCACAGTAGTTCGTTTACGCAGAGAAAAACGCCCCACTGCTCCGCAGTGGGGCGTTCCCATGATGGATTACTCTGGCCGTTTGACCGTCTTGGCACGCCAAATCGTGAACGAGCCATTGCTGGCGACCTTCGTCACCTCGTCAAAAACCTGCGCAAACACCGATTGATACGCCAAAAACGCATTGGCGACACACCAAAACTCGCCACGCGTGCTCAGCTGTTTGGCAGCCGTCGTCGCAAATTGGGTGATCAACGTCTCGTCGTTGCGTTTGCCGCTATGAAATGGCGGATTGGCCACGACCAGCTCATACCGTTGTGTCCATGGTAGCGGGTCGATGACATCGCTCCACGCCACATGCGCAGCTGCTGTATCGGCAAAGGTCGCGGTCATCGCTTGTGCAGCCGCACCGTCGACGTCGACCATGTCGACCCGCACTGCTCCATGATCCAGTGCCCATCCACCCAGCACCCCAATCCCCGCTCCGATGTCCAGCACGTGTTGGTGTTTGCACGGTGGGAAGTGTTCCAACAAAAACGCTGTGCCTGCGTCTACCCGCCCATGTGCGAACACACCCGGTGCACTCTGATACGTTCTGCCGGCATGCTGTACCGTCTGTGTCGTGCCAATAGCAATCCCCATCGTTTGGGTCCACTCAGGCACCGGCAATGCATGGGCGGGTTTTTTGGCGACGACCATGCGCTGATGCGATTTGGAACGCTCGTTGCAGGCACCGATGAGTTCCTTGACATCACGGGCGACCGTTCTGCCACCTGCGTCGTTGGGACCAACGGCCACCAGGATCCCACCTACAGCCAATGCACGGTACCCCTCGCACAGGCGACGCAACCACGCATCACGCGTCGCTGGCACCTCGATGAGAACCAAATCCATCGAACCCGCAGCCACAGCACTCGCATCACCATACGCAAGCCAGTCTATCCCGGTGCGTTTGGCATTGGTCAACGTGCGTTGACTCGCGACGAGCATCCCCGCATGCCGTTGTGCCACGGCGACGGCAGCCGTCGGTGCAGTTACCAACGCCGGCAAGGCAAAGGCAGCATCGATGATGAGGACACGGCTGGCGGGATGCGTAGCGGCATACTCGGCCAACAGCTCGGCAGCAGGGGTGACGGTCAGACCAGCGGGCAGGCCGGTGCGGGCATAGACCGTCAAAACACGCCCCGCCACTGTCGTGGTCGAGGCGTGCCATGCGGCCGTCGTAGGCGTATTGGTCAATGTTGTGGCTTCCCTAGCTCGACTGAGCGTTCATATGCGGCACGCACCCCATCGTTGATGGCGGTACGGAGGCCGGCTTTTTCCATGGCTACCAATCCTGCAGCGGTCGTCCCTGCCGGTGACGTGACGTCGTTGCGCAATTCGGCCGGGTGCTTGGTGCTCGCAATCGCGTACTGGAGCGAACCGAGCATTGTTTGTTCGGCCAATTGCTTGGCCAATGGCCGTGCCAAGCCCACATGCACACCTGCATCCGTGAGGGCCTCGAGCATCAGAAAGACATAGCCCGGACCGCTCCCCGACAATGCAGTCACCTGATTGATGTAGTGCTCGTTGTCGACATAGACTGCTTGCCCAAACGATTCGAGCACGGCCTTGGCCCAGCCGCGTTGCGTGTCGGTCACCCCAACAGCGGTCCAACCAGACATCCCCGCCCCAATCATGGCCGGGGTGTTGGGCATAGCACGGACGATTGCGTCGTGTGCCAATCCATCACGCAACGTTGCAATCGTGACACCGGCCATGATCGACAGCACGAGTGCTCCCGTTGGGATGTGTCCACGGAGCTCGGTCAGTACGCCTGCAATAATCTGTGGCTTGATGGCAAAGACCACCACATCCACCGCAGCAATCGCTTCGCGGTTACTGGCCACCATGGTGATGCCGTACTGGGCATGCAATTGGGCGCGCCGGTCGGCACGTGGTTCGGCGGCATAGATATGCGCCGCTGGCGTGCCGTTTTTGAGCAAACCACCAATCATCGCCTCGCCCATCATGCCGGCACCAATCATGCCGATGCGTGGATGTGTCATCTGCTTATACCTCGATATTGACGAAGTCGCCCACTGCCGGCACGGGGAAGCCTTTGCACAGCTCGACGATTTCGTTCTTGACCTGGGTGATGACCGTCTCGTTGTCGATGTTGGACAAGACACGATCGATATAGCCGGCCACCAGGTCCATGTGTTCTGCGCGCATGCCACGGGTGGTCATGGCTGCAGTCCCGAGGCGAATGCCCGAGGTTACCAGTGGCGAACGATCGTCGTTGGGGACCATGTTTTTGTTGGTGGTGATATGTGCCACATCAAGCACCTCTTGCGCAACTTTGCCATTGACTGTGGGCTTGTTGCGCCGCAAGTCGACCATCAGCAAATGATTATCGGTGCCGTTCGACAAGACATGGTAGCCGCGCTTCATCATGCCTGCGGCGAGTGCCTGGGCGTTGACAATCACTTGGCCCGCATAGTCCTTGAAGTCGGGGCGCAGATTCTCGGCGAAGCCAACGGCTTTGGCTGCTACCACATGCATCAATGCACCACCTTGAGCGCCAGGAATAACCATTTTGTCGAGAACCTCTGACATCATCAGGGTACGACCGCTCTTGGCTGCTTTCTGCCCAAAGGGGTTCTCGAAATCTTTGCCCATCAAAATAATCCCGCCACGTGGCCCACGCAAAGTTTTGTGCGTTGTCGAGGTCACGACGTGTGCATAAGGGATTGGGCTAGGCAGATGACCGGCAGCAATCAAACCAGCCGGATGTGCGATGTCAGCGAACAAAAACGCTCCGACTTTGTCAGCTATTTCGCGGAATTTTGCGTAGTCGATGGACCGTGAGTAGGTACTCGCACCGACCGTGATGAGCTTGGGGCGCTCGCGCTCGGCCATTTCCATGACGTGCTCGTAGTCGATCAAGCCCGTCTCGAGGTCGATCCCATATTGGCTGAAGTTATACAGCTTGCCCGAGAAGTTGACCGGCGATCCATGGGTCAAATGCCCACCCATCGCCAAGTTCATCCCCAGGACTTTGTCGCCCGGATTGAGGTAGGTGAAAAAAACCGCTGCGTTGGCCTGCGTCCCCGAGTGTGGTTGCACATTGGCATACTCTGCACCAAAGACTGCTTTGACACGGTCGCGTGCCAGGTTTTCGACCTGGTCGACCCATTCGCAGCCACCATAATACCGATTGCCGGGGTACCCTTCGGCGTATTTGTTGGTCAATACTGACCCTTGTGCTTCCATCACTGCACGACTGGTGTAGTTTTCGCTGGCGATGAGCTCGAGCCCGTCACGCTGCCGGCGTGCTTCGCCGACCAACATGCGCGCAATCTCGGGATCCTGCTTCACAAGGTGATCCAGTGGTGACATGCAACCCCCCACAACAAATGGTAAGTACTCACTTCATTATAGACCAAATGTGGTGGGGTGCGGTTATTCTTTATGTCAATTTGAAGATTTCGCGCGGAGCTTTTTCACATACGAAATCAACTCGTGGGCGATAGCGGTCAGCAGCATAATCTCGCGTGCATTGGGCTGAGCGCGATGGGTCATACTGCGCAGGGATCGCATTTTCGACGGTGCGCTGGGGCTTTTGAAGAAGTTGATCTCGCGCAGTGCGTGCTCTAACAA
>CANHPK010000191.1 GCA_947462525.1 Roseiflexaceae bacterium
AATCGTCGAATTCGAAGCAGAACGGAATTTCCCACAATTTCGCTTCACGCCCACGGATCAACGGCTCTTCACGGCTGACCTGATCGCCGATGCGTGGATGATACGCGCGGAAATCATCTGCCATCAGGCTCGAATCGTAGCGGAACCCGTACTCTTCGAGTAACGACAGTGTGACCTGCGAAAAATCTGCCGAAGGCGATCTGAACCCTTGCGGTTCTACACCGATGCGGCGTAATGTCGCGAAGGCGCGTTCCATGTCGGCACGCTCCTGATCGGGCGTCTGCTCACTCGGGTCTACATGTGCATATGAGTGGTGGGCTACCTCATGCCCATCGGCAAGGATGGTATCGACGACCGCTGGGAATGAATCAATCGTATGCCCGGGCACAAAAAACGTCGATTTGATATTCTTGCGGCGCAACAGATCCAGTACACGTGGCACCCCGACCGTTGCACCATACTCACCCCGTGACAGCATCGCAGGCGTGGTGTTTGCGTAGCCGAACCAGACGGACATCGCATCGAAATCAAAGGTCAGACAAACCGTACTCGTCATAGTGTGTGCTCCCGATGCAGAGTGCAAGAATTCGCACGACTCCTCGCTCCGGTGCGAGTAGGATTATCATACTGCAAGGAGAATCATTGATGCATACTGATTTCGATACCTGCTGGGAAATCCTCCAGCGCCGTGATGCGAGCTACGATGGAGTATTTTTCGTCGGCGTCCGTACTACACGTATCTACTGCCGCCCCTCGTGTAGTGCGCGACCGCTCCGCAAAAACGTCGCATTCTACCCAACGATCGCTGCAGCGCGCGAAGCAGGCCTGCGCGCATGCTTGCGCTGCCACCCTGACAATATCCTGCCCGAAACAGCACTCGTCCATGCAGTCTGTGCCTACATCGACGCACAGCCCCAAACTCCGACACTCGGTGCGATTGCTACAGCAGTACAGTATTCTTCTTTTTATGTCAATAGAATATTTAAACAACAAACGGGGATTACCCCACGGCAGTACGCCGTTGCGCGGCAGACCGAACGTCTAGCCGGGTTGCTCCGTAACCAACCGACCTCGATTACCCGTGCCATCATGGACGCGGGGTACGCGTCGGTGGGTACCGCCTATTATGCACAGCCATTTGGCATGGCACTCCGCGATGTCCGGCGCGGCGGCGCAGGGATGACCCTCGATTTTGATTACTGCGAGACAGACTTTGGTGTTATCGGTATTGCACAAACTGCCCATGGTGTGTGTGCCGTGGTGTTGGCTGACACCCCGCAAGCGGTCACTGCTGAGCTGTCCGCACAGTTCCCTCAAGCGGTCCTACAGCACGCGCCGACGACCATGGAGACAGCAATTGATGCAGTCCGTGCACTTGCGTATAGTCACCCGACAAATCGCGAAATTCGCCTCGACATCCGCGCGACTGCCTTCCAGCAGCGGGTCTGGGATGCGCTGCGTCGTATCCCAGCCGGCGAAACACGCAGTTACGCAGAGGTTGCCCGCGACATTGGTCAACCGACTGCAGTCCGTGCTGTCGCGCAAGCCTGCGCGCAGAATCCCGTCGCCATCATCATCCCGTGCCATCGGGTCGTCCACACCGACACACGACGCGACGGGTATCGCTGGGGCTCTGCGCGCAAACAAGCACTCCTCGCGCATGAACGCACCCATACCCCGGAGGCAAACGGATGAATAATCGTGTCGTGCTCACCGATGCCACAGACGGGATGGGACGTATGCTCGCTACCGCAATCCATGACCGTGGAACACCAATAGTACTGATTGAAACCGTAGGCACTACAGATCACCTGCGGGCGTATCCAACAATCAGCACGCAAAGTGACTATGCTTCTCTGCGAGCCGCATATACCACAGCCCACACGTTGCTCGGCGGGATTGATATACTCATCAATATTGCATGTGTCAATTGGGCAGATACACCCCCCGTCACCCGCCGCGAGCAGGTACACTCACATTTTGCGACGCACCTCGGTGACATAGCACTCTGCTGTTCAATCGGTACGGGTTTTTTGTCTGATCGAGCGACACCCACTCGGCTGATGAATATCTGGCTCATCAGTGACACTGCAGGTCCTCCACATGATGCGGCGTGGCACCGAAATACATACTCGCTCATCGCCGCATACACCGAATTTCTCACACATGCGCATGCCCAGACCGGGACCATGGTTACTTCGGTCGTGCAACACACAACAAGCCCGCGTGATACCCCAAAAGATACACAAGCGATACACACATGGATTCAGGCACTTACAACGGGAACAATCGATGGCCTCAGTGGACAAGTTATCACTGTAGGTCAACGAGCTTCTGCGCGTATGTGATTCACCGTGCATTAATGACCGGCATTGCGTATCTGTGGAAAGAATCATTGGTCGTTATGTTGCCGGAGTAGATTCTTTCTCGCTATCGAAGGTTTTCGCTGTGCCACATCCGACGTACACGGTCTCGTTCTAAAAGTAAGGAGTATTCAATGCACATCTCTGCTTTGTATGTCTATCCCATCAAGAGTTGCCGAGGGATCAGTGTGTCAACCGCCAACGTGCACGACATTGGACTAGAACATGACCGGCGATATATGGTCGTCGGCCCTGACAACGTTTTTTTGACGCAGCGTGACGCACCCTCAATGGCAACGATTGAGGTAGCACAGTTTGCCTCAGGTTGGACCGTCCGTACCGAATCAAATGGCGCGCTCACATGGGAGCCACAGTCACACGGCCCACGCTTCAGCGTCCAAATCTGGAAAGACCAGGTCGAAGTCGTAGATCAGGGCAACACCGTCGCAGAATGGTTCTCAGACGCACTCGGACGGCCGTGCCGGTTAGTCGGGTTTGCGCCACAGGTGCGGCGATTCGTAGACCAAACCTACGCAGTTGCCCCAACCGATGCAGTGAGCTTTGCTGACGGCTATGCAAGCCTCATCGTCACCGAAGAATCGCTTGCTGAACTCAATACGCGTACCAGCGAAACAGTCCCGATGTCACGATTCCGCCCAAACATCGTGGTGCAGGGTGCGCCAGTTGCATGGGCAGAAGATACATGGCGCAATCTACAGGTTGGTGCTGTTTCGATGACTGCAGTAAAAAAATGTGCCCGGTGTGTTATGACGACGACTGACCAGCTGACTGGACAACGTCACGCCGAGCCATTGAAAACGTTAGCCTCGTACCGACACATCGGTCATGGGGTCATCTTCGGCCAAAATCTCATTCACCGATCATCCGGAACGATACAGGTCGGTGATTCTGTCACGGTGACCGCAACGAACGAGTAAAATACCAACAGAATTTCTCGTATGAAAGTAGTGTGCCGTTGCGTCCATCAACCGTACTCGTAAGGGTTTTTCGACGGTACGCTAAAACGTCACACACGAGGGGATTGGTATGTCAAAAATAGCAGTCGTGACCGGAGCAGCCCGCGGCATCGGCCGGGCCATTGCCGAGCAATTCCTCAACATTGGCTACACCGTCCACGGCGTTGACCTGCGCCGATTGCCGTACACGCACGCACACCTCATTCCTCAGCAGTGCGATCTGACTGATCAGGGTGCCGTCCAAGCCCTCTTTACGGAAATCGAAGCGCAGTCTGGTGGGGTAGACATCCTCGTCAATAACGCAGGCGGCTGCATCATGGCAGAGTTCCTCGACACCACCGCAGACCAACTGCACCAGCAAATGGCGATGAATTACGATTCGGCGTTCTATTGTTGTCAGGCAGCAATCCCGCAGATGCTCGAACGGCCAGGCATCAAAAAAATCATCAACATTTCGTCCAACGGCGCCTACAACTACGAGGTGTTTGACCCAGCCCCTTACCGCGCCAGCAAAGCGGCAATTGACACACTGACCAAACACCTGGCGCGCAAACACGCCAATGACGGCATCTGTGTCAATTCGATTGCACCTGCAATGACACGTACCGATTTGTTTGATGTGGTCAGTGCCGACGTCCTCGCCCAAGCCCTTGCGGCGATGCCCATGGGCACCCCGATCGAAGCCCCGCAAATCGCCGCCTGGGTGGCGTTTTTGGCGTCAGACGCCGGTAACGTCTCGAGCGGGAACGTCATCATCCTCAACAAAGGACGCGATGTGCGCTAGTCGTACCAGTATGGCGCATGACGCATGCTCTGCCATTGCTGTGGGCAGTGTCCATACACCAACCAGGCTGCTTCCTGTATCGCCCGCTGGCGCAGCATCTGTGCGCTCTGCCGTGCAGCATTTGGATCCTCGGCATCGGCGTAGCGGTCATCAGCGAGTTCATCGGGGCGCGAGATTGCATCTGCTGCCAAAATCACCGTTCCATACGCGGGCAACGTCAGCACGAGCGACAGGTGGCCCGCGGTATGCCCCGGTGTCGGGATGAGGCAAACGCCCGGCACAATCTCGCTTGGTGTGTCAACGGTGATTGTTTTATTGGCAGGCCAGGCGATCCGCGATTGGCCGTTCCAATAGATCGGCGTCGGTCGTGCGCGCTCAACCGCCGAGACATACAGCGTCGCCTGCGGGAACTCGTCGATGCGGCCGACATGATCCACATGCCCATGGGTGAGTACCAGGTCAGTGATGTCGGACGGGGATATACCGAGCAGTCCCAATTGGGCCGTAGGATTCTGCATGTCTGTATACGCGATGAGGCGACCAAATTCACCGAGGCCGTCTGCGAGACACACA
>CANHPK010000192.1 GCA_947462525.1 Roseiflexaceae bacterium
AGGAACGAGCGCGTCACCGTCGGTGCGGTCGCGTAGTTGGTCCCGCTGTTTGTTCCACCTGCTTGTGCTGCGACAATCGTACACGTCCCTGTAGTTACCAGGTTCACCGTCACACCAGAGACGGTACAGACACTGGGTGTGCTCGAGGTATAGGTCACTGCCAACCCCGACGACGCGGTCGCAGACAAATCAAAATCTGCATCCGTCGCCATCCGGTCTGCGGGTGCCACAAAGCTAATGGTCTGCGCCGTGGCGGCGATGTTGGTAATCGTGAACGATTGCGTCACACTGGGCGACGCCGCATACAACACCCCACCCGTCTCGCCACCGGATTGCATTGCGGTAATCGTACAGGTCCCTGACCCCACAACCGTCAATACTCCACTGGAAGTGACGGTGCATCGCGACGTCGTACTCGAGGTATAGCTCACTGCCATGCCCGATGAAGAAGTGCCTGGGAGCTGGAACGGTGCCGTCGAATTGCCGGCGTAGTAATTCGCCGTGACCCCGCTCAAACTAAACGTCACAGTCTGTGCCGTACCCTGCGAAATGTTGTCGATCCAGAACGACGCGCCCGAGGCCATGCCACCCGACAAGTCGTGTGTACCGTTCACAAACACAAATCGATAAAAATCATGCGTATCCGGCACCGTCACCGATGCGTACTGCCAACCCGAAACGCTCGTTCCGTGCCGATCGAGAACCTCTGTCTGCGCACAATCCTCAGCTGTCCCTTCGACGACCCCGTTCCCGTTCGCATCGGTATCGAGCAGATACCCCAACACCGCGAAGTCATCACCACCTGCAGCAGAATACCAGTTGAGGGTAATCAGTTGCCCTGCGATGCCCCGGAATGGGTCACTCACAATCGCTGGACCGTGTTTAATGTGATAGCCAGGCGACGCATTGCCACCGCCCAAATTCAGAAACACCACATTCGACCCATTAGTCGGAACACCGAAACCCCCCGAAGACACAAGCGACACCGTGAAGCTTGCGTGTGTCCCGTTTGTAATGTCCCCTGTTTGTCCACCTGCGTACGTCGAGTAGTCTGTGGTGTCTACACTCACACACCCACCCAACGTCGTCACACCCAAGTCAATGACGGTACCCACCACCGACCAATTATCCGGCACCCCACCGGTCACGTTTTCGAAGCTACCGTTCTGCAAAAAGTTCGACGCCCGTGCTGCTGCAGTCGCTGTCGCGGTGTTACTCGTGACTGGCAGCACAAAGCCCGTACTCCACATCATCGACACGACCATGACGAATCGCCAAAGCCGATGCCAACCAGATTGTTTTTGTTCCATAATGACCCTCTTACGCACGAACCTACACAATCATGTTGTATATTTGAACCGCACCAAGCGGGTACTATTACTATAATCCATAGCAACGATTTTTCTTTACGGAACATATTACGTGTTGATGATGAACTGATGAAATAGTAATTGAACCAACACTGCGCCATGCGCATTCGACACTGTTTCCCATGCTCCATACGCGCTACGTCATGTGCCAGAACCACAACAGTCTCGGAGCCGACGCTTTCGCTACGACTCCGAGACTGTATCCGGAAGGCTTTCTTCCCACTCTATCGAACCTGATTACGGACCACAATCACACATAACACGCATCCTCATGGAGTCGGTGTCGCCGTCTTTGTGGGCGTCCGCGACACCATAACGTCATGCTCTGGAGCACCGATTACCAACACTGTGCTGTTTCGCAGCGTGATAACGGAGTTCACATAACCTACGCCTATATGCTCGGCATTGGTGATTCCATCAGGGATGGTAATCTGATTGAACTCGTTGCGCCCCCAACCAAACAATGTCCCGTCATGCTTCAGCGCCATCGAATAGTCGCAACCTGCTCCGATTTCTTTGACGTCCGTTAGGTTCAATGGGATCTTTGCCTCTTGCCAGCGGTTGCTCCCCCATCCAACCACCATCCCATCTTTCTGCAGCGCCAATGCGTGCGTACATCCGGCCGTAATCGCTTTGACGTTCTTGAGTCCAGTTGGAATCCTGATTTGGCCCGACCCGTTGCCGCCCCAACCAATCACGGTCCCATTCTTGCGCAGTGCAAGTGAGAAGTTTTTGCCTCCAACGACCTGGCTCACATCACGAAGTCCCTTCGGGAGATTACACTGCTTCTCGATATTGTTGCCCCAACACACCACGGTACCGTTGGTCTTGAGCGCCAAAGTATGCGCACCACCCGACGAAATCGCCATCACATCTTTCTGTGCCTGCAGTGGGATATTGAGTTGACCACGGGTATTCGCGCCCCAACCATAGACACGCCCCCCCTTCAACGCCACCGCGAAGTTCGTCCCGACCGCCACATCGGTAATACCTGACACACAGCATGGCGGGATGTTTGTCTGATATTCCTTGTTCATTCCCCAAGTCACCAGCGTATTGTTGTACAACAAACCCAGCACAAACGATGCACCCACCGCAGCTTTTTTCAATGCAAAAGGATTTGGCGTTGGTGTCGCAGTTTTGGTTGCGGTCGGCGTACTCGTCGCGGTAGCGTTCGATATGTTGATAACGATGGTTGCATCGGGTGCTGCGTCATAGATGGTCCCGTCTGTGGCGGTTCCACCCTTTTGCTTGACCTTGACCCGGCAGGTGCCCGTCGACACAATCGTGACTTTCTTGCCCGTTACCGTACAAATCCCTGGATTGGTCGATTCGTATTCGACCGCCATCCCCGAGGTGGCACTCGCCGCAAGATCAAACTCGGGGTCGTAACTGAACTTCTGTGGCACCAGCGCAGCAGAAATCGTCTGCGGCATCCCGGTCACATCAAACGTCCGAGTGACCGGCGTCGCCGCTGCAAACACCACCCCACCGCTGGTCCCGCCGACCTGTGACGCCGTCACGGTACACGAGCCGACCGCCAACACACGGATTTTGCCAGCACTAATCGTACACACACTGGGTGTTGTCGATGCATAGCTCACCGGCAATGTCGACGAAGCCGTTGCATTCGGGTCAAATTCCGGTGCTTGGTACGTTTTTTTGCTGATTACCGGGAATGTGATGGTCTGCCCTTGTTTGACCGCAAACGTCCGTGTCACACTCGTCGCAGCACCATACGTCACACCCGCCCGTACGCCGCCTGCTTGGTTTGCCGTTATCGAGCATGTCCCTGGTCCAACAATGGATACCGTCGTGCCACTCACCGTACACACCGATGGTGTGCTCGACGTGTAACTCACCGGCAAACCCGAACTCGCCGTTGCAGCCAAACTGAAATCTGGATCGGTCGAGTCCTTATCAGCCAATGTCGCGAACGTAATCGTCTGCGCGGTTTTGACAATGAAGGTCCGCGTCACGCTCGTCGCAGCCACATACGTACTGCCGCCCGTCGTTCCACCCGCCTGCGCGGCCGTAATCGAACACGTCCCCGAGGCGACGATGCTCACCGTCGACCCACTCACCGTACAGATAGATGGTGAGTTCGACGTGTAGCTCACCGGCAACGTCGAGCTGGCTGTGGCACCCAGGCTGAAGTCTGGGTCTGTCACCTCTTTGTCTGCCAACGTCGGGAACGTAATCGTCTGCGCCAAGAAATTCGTCACCGTGAACGATTGCGACACACTCAGCGCCGACGCATACGGCACCACGCCTACCGCGCCACCGATCTGATGGGCCAACACCGTACACGTCCCCGAGGTCGCCACTATCGTCAACACACCGCCACTGACCGTACACACCGATGGCGTGCTCGAGGTATAGGTCACGCCCAACGTCGACGAAGCCGTCGCCGGCAACGTATACGGCGAGTCGGTCTTGTTAATGGTTGCCGGCAACACAAAGGTGATGGTCTGCGGCCGACCGACCGAGATGTTGTCGATGTACATCGTCGCACCCGAGTTGGTGCCGCCCGACTGGTCAAACGTCCCGTTCACAAACACGAACCGATACGTCGAAGAAGTTGCTGGGATGGTAATGCGCGAGTTTTGCCAGCCGGTGACCACGCGACCCGTCTCGTCTACGATTTCGGTCTGCGTACAGGTCGACGTGTCCAACAAGTACCCGAGAATGGCAAAGTTATCACGCACATACTGCGCATACCAGTCAAAGGTAATCACGTCACCGGCATCGGCACTGAACACATCACTGACCACCGCTGGCCCGTGGATCACGCGATACGCCGAACCGCCGAACTCCATGTTGTTCATATACAACACATTGTTCCCTGCCACAATCGGCACACCCGACGCCATCGTACTCGTCACATTGGCTTCTGTCGTCAGCCAGTTACTGGCGTTCAATCCACGCGGGTTGAACGAATGATCATCGCGCCACACCGCCGACGCAGGAGTTGCCCCCGTCGCAGCAATCGCTGCATAATCGGTGGTGTCTTGACTGACACAACCACCCAGTACCGTCACACCCAGGTCGATTTTGTCGGGGTACGGTCCATTTCTGTTATCTATGCCTGCGCCGACGATGGTCCAGTTCGTCACCGCGGTCGCACCACTTGCATCGGCTTCGAAGCTCCCGTTCAGAAAGCCCGCCCGTGGCGTCACGCGCTCGCGTGCCTGTACAGCTGAGTCGCCAAAGGGAGCGCTCCAACCTGTCAAAATCACGAAAACACCGAACAAAAACACGGAAACAAAACGATGCATTACATTCAGTTTATGCACTATTTTGACCTTTCACTTTGTGCC
>CANHPK010000193.1 GCA_947462525.1 Roseiflexaceae bacterium
AGGCCGCATTCACTCGGACCGCAAATTCCTCATCACGATCCCCGCGTAATTGGTGACACAACAAAGGCTTGACATACAATACTGGCTGGGCAAGGTCCGGAACAGCTGCGAGCACCGCGATGCGCCTCTTGACGTACTTGGCGATTGTGACATCGTACCGACGGATGAGGAGATCAGTGCTCGTGAGTTCCTCCTCGAGGCGCTTATTTTTATAAATTATATGCATATGTTCCTTTTTTGTCCAGAACTATGTATATGATATCAAGATTATTTTTCGTGTCAATACCTTACATTCTTTCTTTCATATGCACGCCGAATGCGCGTGTGCGTATGCGTGTGTTTTTACGTCATGCTGGCGTGGAGCTTGTATACTAGATGCATATGAGCGGAGGCTACCAATGACCCATTTGAACCGCGAAATCCTCTTCGAAGACGAAATTTGCGCCCACCTCCATGCACACGGCTGGTTGTACGACGCAGCCGACTCTCGCAACTACGACCGGGCCTTGGCGCTGTTCCCCGCAGACATCGCCGATTGGGTGCGCGAGACGCAGCCACAGGTCTGGGCGACGCTCGACAAAAATCACGGTTCGCAAGCGACGCAGCACCTCGCCCAACAGGTCCGCATGGCCATCAATCGGAGTACGACGGTCGATGTACTGCGTCATGGGCTGACGATGGTGGGGGTGCGGTCGACGGTCCGTATGGCGCAGTTCAAACCGGCCTTGTCGTCGGCAGACATCGATATGCGCTACACCCAAAATCGTTTGCGTGTTATCCGCCAGGTGCGCTATTCGGTCCACGGGGAACAGAGCATCGACCTGGTGCTGTTCCTCAATGGCATTCCCGTCGCGACTGCAGAGTTAAAGAGCGATTTCACACAATCCATTGACGATGCAGTTGATCAGTACCGGTATGACCGGCATCCAAAAAACGAACCGCTGTTGCATCCCCTGACCGGTGCCATCGTCCACTTCGCCGTCAGCATGGCAGAGGTACGCATGACGACGACGCTCGCCGGCAACCAGACGCGCTTTTTGCCGTTCAATCGTGGCAACGATGGTGGAGCAGGCAACCCGGCGGTCCCAAACGGTATCGCAACAGACTACCTGTGGCAGCGCATCTGGCAACGTGACAGCTGGCTCGAGATCGTCGGCCGCTACCTGGTCGTCGTGCAAACCGCCAAACATACTCCCAGTCATGTCATCTTCCCGCGGTACCATCAGCTCGATGCAACACGCGCATTGGTACGGGCAGTCCGCCACGACGGTGCCGGGGGAAGCTACCTCATCCAGCATTCGGCAGGTTCGGGCAAAACCAATTCGATCGCCTGGACGGCGCATTTCTTTGCGGATCTGCACGATGACGCCGGGGAGAAATACTTCAACAGCGTGCTCGTTATCTCGGACCGCAATGTCATCGACGCGCAGTTACGCGAGGCACTCGAGGCATTCGAACGCCAAACCGGGGTGGTCGCCAGTATCATGGGGACCGACGGGAGCAAGAGTGGTGAACTGTCTGCCGCGCTCTCGAGCGACAAGAAAATCGTCGTGTGTACCATCCAGACGTTCCCCTTTGCCATGCAAGAAGTCCGTCACCTGGCAGCGACGAGTGGCAAGCGCTTCGCCGTCATCGCCGATGAGGCGCACAGCTCGCAGACGGGATCCGCTGCTGCGAAGTTGCGCAGTGTGCTGCAAGAGGCAGATCCAGAGGGCGACGAGGGCACCGAGTACGGCCTCGATGATCTGTTGGCGGCCGACATGGCCGCTATGGCTCAGCCACAGGGGCTGACTTACGTGGCCTTTACGGCGACGCCCAAAGCCAAGACGCTCGAGCTCTTTGGCACACGGGGTGCGACTGCTGGCGCAGGGAGTGGCGTGCCACAGGCGTTCCACGTCTACTCGATGCGTCAGGCCATCGAAGAAGGCTTTATTCTCGACGTGTTACAAAACTACCTCCCGTACTCGCTTGCGTTCCAACTGACGCACACGCGGCCCCAGCAAGATACGCGCGAGGTCGAGACCAACGCGGCACGCAAGCGGCTGGTGGGCTGGGTCCGTCTCCACGACTACAACATTGCCCGCAAGGTCGAAACCGTCATCGAGCACTATCGCGCACACGTGCAGCAGTTACTCGGCGGGCGTGCAAAAGCCATGGTGGTGGTGGGGAGCCGTGTCGAAGCGGTCAGGTGGAAGAAAGCCATTGATGCGTACATCACGACCATGCACTACCCGCTCCAAACATTAGTGGCGTTCTCTGGTGATGTCGACGACGCAGAGTCGTTCCCGCACCCCGTCAATGAAAAGAGCCATGAGCTCAACCCGCAGCTCCAGCGTGGCGACATCCGTGATGTCTTCGATGAGGCAGAGAATCACATCCTCCTCGTTGCCAATAAGTTCCAGACCGGCTTCGATCAGCCCAAGCTGTGCGCCATGTACATCGACAAACGGTTGGCCGGGATTCAAGCGGTGCAGACGTTGTCACGGTTGAACCGAGCCGCACCGGGCAAAGACACGACGTACATAATCGACTTCGTCAACCAAGGCGACGAGATTCTGGCTGCGTTCCAGACGTATTACCAGACCGCACAACTGACCGGTGTGAGTGACCCGCAGTTGGTCGTCGATTTGTTGCATAAGTTGGACGTCGGCCAGCACTACAGCCAAGCCGAAGTGGATGCGGTGGTGGCAGCGAGTATGCACCCCGACGCTACCCAAAAGGCCATCATCGCAGCAATCCAACCGGTAGGGCAGCGACTGCTCCGCAAGCACCGCGAAGCGAAGCAGCTCCTCGATCGGGCAATCGCTGCAGAGCGCGATGAACCGCTTGCCCGGGAGGAGGTCGAAGCCCTCGAACTGATGCGCCGCGACATGCAGAGTTATGTGAAGCAGTACACGTTTATGGCACAGATGATCGACTTCGGCAATCCAGAGTTTCATAAACGGATGATCTTCTTTCGCTTCCTCATCCCGATGCTGACCTTCGAGCGCTCGCATCCACAGATTGACCTGAGCTATGTCGAGTTGACGGCGTATAATCTGCGTCCGCTCAAAGAAGCCCAATTGACGCTCCAGCCTGCAGACGGCGAAATCGACCCCAGCGGTGCTGCCGGGAGCGGCAGCGTCCATGATCCTGAGAAGAAGCGCCTCGCCGAGATTATCCGTTTGGTGAACGAACTCTTTCAAGGCGACTTGACCGAAGGCGATATGCTGACCTATGTCAACGATGTCCTCAAGCAAAAGCTCCTCGAATCGCCGGTGTTGCGTGAGCAGGCACGGAACAACAGTGCCGAACAATTCGCGAACTCGCCCGACCTACAGAATCAGCTCATCGATGCCATCGTCACCGCTATGACTGCCCACGAGACCATGAGCCGGCAGGCATTGAGTGACGATTCGGTGCAGCGTGGCCTGCTCCGGATCCTGCTGGGTCCGGTGGGCCTGTACCGTGCGCTGCGGGAAGGTTAATGGAATGAGACGGGCACGCAGAGGCGCAGAGATAGAGAGATCGCGGAGATTTTAAAAAAACTGCTCGATTAGGTTGGATGGTGTAAAAATACAGCCGCGGGCGAGGGCGGTGGGTATGTCGGTGGGAAGTTTCGCTGCGTCCTCCGCCTCTCCGCGACTCCGCGTGATCGTTTGGGATTAAATGACGGGCGAAGCATGCCTCGCCCCTACGGTATCTCTGCGTCTCCGCGCGTACGTTCCCCTCACATCCATTTACATCCCGATACCCTGTATAATGCACACGCCCTCGCGCAACGAATGATGTGCCGTTTTTTGCACATGATGATCTAAGGACCAGCCATGCAACTGAGTTATGACCGTGACGCCGGGACCCTGTATTGGTACTTCGTTGAGCTCGACGCCGACGAAGAGACCGAAGAACTCGAATGCCCGGTATCCGTATTACTAGACGACGCCCGCCACGTGGCCGGTATCCAGCTCGATTTGAGTGATCTCGACGACCACACCGCCCTCGTCTCGCTCGCCCTCCCCTATGCCGAAGCGCGCTGGGACGACGAGACCAAGCACCTGCGCCTGGTCCTCGCCCCCTACACCAGCGTCGAAGCCCTGCCCGAACCGGCCTTCCTTGACGTCAACTCCACCGGCCAGATCCTCGGCATCGACGTCGCCGACGTCGACCACGAGATAACCGCCCGCTACACCATCCTCGAGCCCCACTTCATCTCGCTCGAAGAAGACGTCGAAGACGGCATTGTCCTGCCCGAAGTCGACGAGACCGTGGTCTTGCCCGAGGTCGAACGTGCCGGTATCGTGGCCATCCTGGGCCGTCCCAATGTGGGCAAATCGACCCTGCTCAATGCCATCGTCGGCCAGAAGGTCGCCATCACGTCGCCCAAACCACAGACCACCCGCACCGCCATCCGCGGCATTCTGACGCGGAGCGACGCCCAGATTATCTTTGTCGATACCCCCGGGGTGCACCGCCCACGCAACCGCTTGGGCACCTTCATGGTGCAGCAGGCCCGTCAGGCCGTGCCCGATGCCGATGTCGTCTGTATGGTGGTCGATATCACCCACATGCCCAACGAGCTCGACGAACGCATCGCAGCCATGATCCAGCGCACCAAAGCACCCAAAATCCTGGTGCTCAATAAGGTCGACCGCCCCAACCCCAATGCAGCCGCCTGCCTCGAGGCCTTCCGCGCGCTGGC
>CANHPK010000194.1 GCA_947462525.1 Roseiflexaceae bacterium
CGCAATTTCCGGCGGCCCTATAGCGCCCAGAGCATGACTGATTTTTGGCGGCGCTGGCACATCAGCCTGTCACGCTGGCTACGAGATTATGTCTACATCCCACTCGGGGGCAATCGTCACGGCACGGCCCGCACCTACCTGAATCTCTGGTTGATTTTTTTCGTGTGTGGGTTGTGGCATGGCGCAAACTACACCTTTGTGGTCTGGGGCATCGGACACGGAATCTTGATGGTCGTCGAGCGGTTGGGCTGGTGGCGGCCGCGGGGATGGTGGGGTCAACTGGCGACATTTGGCTGGGTGATGCTCTTGTGGGTGCCGTTCCGCGCCGACAATATGGCCGCCACGCTCGATATCTGGAGTGCCATGGTAGGGCTTGGGAGTAGCCTCGCCGACCGGCATACCGTGACGTTCCTCGATCCGCAGAGCCTGCTGATCTTGACCTGCGCAGGCCTCATTACCATGATGCCGCAGCGCTGGCTCAAACACACCAACAGCTGGTTGCACACGCACCAGACCGTGCGTGCCGGGGGGATTGCACTGCTGGCGCTGTTGGCCCTGATGCAATTGATCAGCCAGGGATTCACGCCATTCATTTATGCCAACTTCTAGCCGGTGCAGAGGATACTCGTCATGCGCATGCGACCAATCGTACACGTGATTCTGGCGCTCCTGTGTGTCGTTGTCACACTGAGTTGGGCGGTCGTGTCACTGCAGGCTGCGGCGCAACGGAGTGTGCCGGTCGAAGCGTTGACCCGCGTGGTCAACAAGTACATCACTGCGATAGATACCACGCCACGGGGGATACGCTATCGCTGGGTACCCAGCGATGTTCCGGTCACCATCCCGGCACCCGACGCCCGTGGAGTCGTGACGCTGACGACGTGGTTCTGGCCTGAGAGTCGCGACACCCGGGTCACCATCGATGGCCACGACCTTGCAATCGCTCCGGCACTGGCTGCCGTCCCGCGACGGTACCTGTTGTTGGCGGACACCGGGCCATGGTCGTCGCAGTCGACTGTGTCGCTGCATGCGACGGGTCCCAAAGCATTTTGGGCGTATACCGGTATGCACATCGCCCCCGTGACACTCATCCCTCATCCGACGCTCTTGGCACTCTATCTGGGCGTGCTGGCGGTGTTGTCTGTCATCGTCTGGCAATGGCTCCCGTCGGTGCTCTGGATGACCGTGCTTGCGCATGGCGCAGCGGTGATTTTGATAGTACAGACCAACCCACTGGCGCTGTACCTGCCCAGTACCCTTGCGCGCGACGACCGGCTAAACCTCTTGGCCGGCATCGTGCTGACGGTCGCAGTGCTGCTGTGGGCCCCCCGCGCCCGACCATGGTTCCGGAGCGCCAGTCAGGCACAACGCGTGACATTGTTGACGACCAGCATTGTGTGCGTGGCGCCGGTGGTGGCACTGCTGTATGGTCCCGAGCCACTCACCCAACGCGTCACCGAAAACCGCCGCTTGACCGCCTTCCCCAGTGCAATCCCTGCCGATATGGCTGCGCTCGCAGAGGCAACCATCCAGACCGAGCAGTGGCTGTCTGATCATTTTGGCTGGCGCAGTCTGTTGATACGGACCAAGAACGAGCTCGACTTTCGCATCTTTGGGACCTCGAGCCGAGTCTACTACGGGAGTGACGACGTCATCTATATGCGACGCTGGAGCGACGAGCGCTTCCCCGACCTCGATGCCGTGTTGCGGGACCCGCAGCGGCGCGGCCTGCTGTTGCAACGCATGCGCGACCGCGTGGCAATGTACCGCGCGGCTGGTATCGTCCCGATTGTGGTGATTGCACCATCCAAAGAGGTCATCTACCCCGAGTATCTGCCCTGGTACGTCGCGCCGTACGACACCATGTTGTTGCGTGCATTCATCGTCGATCTGCGTGCCGCAGGGGTGACCGTCATCGACGCCGAACAGCTCCTGTTGGATGCCAAGCCACAGCAGCCACTGCTGTTCCACAAGCAAGACTTCCATTGGAACAGGCTGGCAGCCCATCTCGTCGCCGATGCGGTCCTCGCCGAGGTCGGCCGCGTCATACCCGCTCAACGCCCGTGGCGGGTGCCGTACCGCGTCGTCACTGCACCGAGCCCGTTTGCCGACCGCGACTTTGCTGGTCTGTTGCTCGATCGCTACGACGTACCGGCTGGCGTCGATATCGCACTCGACCTGCCGGTGACGGGGGAATGGCGCAATACCGAGGTGATGGGCAATGCCATGGATATCTGGGAAAATACGGACCCGCAGGTCGCGTTCCCCGCTGTCAATCTGCAGATTGTCGGCGACAGCTTTTCGATACGCTTCATCGGGGCGGGCTTCGAGACGGCGTTCCCGGCGATTTACCGCTCGTTTTATCCCAAAGAAACAGCCGATTACCCCGGCTGGCTCAAGGAGCAGCGCATCGGTGTGGTACTCTGGCAGCTCCGTGACGCAGGGCTGACCTACTTCTTAGACGACATCGCCGAGCAATAAGCGCCGGCACAGACAAAGGATACCGACATGACACAACTCAGAGCACTCTTGGTCGGCGCCGGCGGGATGGGCAAGACCTGGGCCAAAAACATCAGCGCCAATACCGATGTGACCTTGGCCGGCTGGATCGACATCCGCCCAGGCGCCGCCGCCGCCGGTGCCGCCGAACTGAACATCCAGGCCGAGTACTACGGCGACGATTTGGCCGTCGCCCTACGCACGGTCAAACCCGACTTCGTGGTCGACGTGACCATCCCCGAAGCACATCATGATGTGACCATCGCCTGTCTCGAGGCCGGGATACCAGTCATCGGCGAAAAGCCCATGGCGGTGTCGATGGACCAAGCACGTCGCATGGTCGCAGCCTCGGAGCGCACCGGTGTGCGCTACATGGTCAGTCAGAGCAGGCGCTACGATGCGCGCCTCTGGGCCTACCGTAGCTTGATGAACCACATCGGCGAGGTGGGGCTGTTGGACGCCGACTTCTACATCGGTGCACACTTCGGCGGGTTCCGTGATGCGATGGCCAATGTGCTGTTGCTCGATATGGCCATCCACACGTTCGACGCTGCCCGCTATTTGTTGGGTGACAGTACGCCCGTATCGGTCTATTGCGAAGAATACAACCCACGCTGGAGCTGGTATGCCGGTGCCGCAGGTGCGACGGCATTGTTCGAAATGGCCAACGGCGCCCGCTTCACCTATCGCGGCTGCTGGGCCGCCGAGGGCTTGCATACGTCGTGGGAGTCCGAGTGGCGTGCCGTTGGCCCCACCGGCACGGCCAAGTGGAACGGCCATGACCGCATCGAAGCAGCAGTCGTCGCCGAAGTCGGCGGCTTCCATTCCAAGACCCACCTCCTCACGGCCAGCGCCGCTGCCGACATCCCGATGGGCATTGCGGGGTCGCTCAAAGACTTTGTCCACGCGTACCGCACCGACACGACGCCCATGGGCGACTGCCGCGACAACATCAAGAGCTTGGCGATGGTCTTTGGGGCCATCGAATCAGCCGCCAGCGGGCGGCGTATTCGCCTCGACGTCTAGTCGACGCTCCCTCATGGGTCGCAGCTGCATGCGAAATCACGTAGACCTGCGACCCACACCGCACAGTTGCATCCCCCGTGACCACGAGAGCCGACGCGGTGCTTCCCTCAACGGCCGGTTGGCGCGACACGGTGCAGCCTTCCACGTGCCGCTTCTGCAGGGCCAGTCCGCTGCGGAGCAGCGGTTTTCGCACGCAAAATACACAAAAAAAACGACCCAGTCCAAAGACTGGGTCAACGTGGAGCCGGCAACGAGGGTTGAACTCGTGACCTGCTGTTTACAAAACAGCTGCTCTGCCACTGAGCTACGCCGGCAACGAGATAACTATAGCATGCCGTATAAGAGACGTCAACCATGATATTATTGAACGATTGACGAGAGGTATGAGGTATCGCATGAGTGACAGGCCCATCCAACTCGACGCGAGTTTTGACAGCCGCGCGCACTATACCGTGCTGGTCTGGCTACGTCCCCGCGATGCGACCGTCACCATCGGTGAACCAGTCGCGGTGGTTGTCGACGGCGAGATCCAGCGCGTCATTTCTGCACCCTGTAGCGGTCGCATCGTCAGTGTCTATGCCGATGCAGGGGCACAGGTGTTGCCGCGGGCCATTATCGGCATGATCCGGCCGAGCATCGTCCTGCCTGACCTCATTGGTGGCAGCAGAATGGGCATCGTGGCAGGCGCGATTATTGCATTGACCATCGGCATGGTCAGCCTTGCGAACACCGCACCCGACGCGCCGCTTATCCAACTGCCGACGTTCCCCACCAGTGCAACGGGTGCAAAAGCCCCTACCGCCACTCCCATTGATGGGCAAGCGGGTGAGGACCCAACAGCATACCCGCCTGCAGAAGACGGCACCACGCCCCCGGCTGATCAAGACCCTGCGGCGCTCCCGACGGCAGTACCCGATGCCGCCCTCGAACCGACTGCAGATCCCTTTGCAACGCCAGATGCGTTACCGATCGAGCCGACGCCGGACCCGGACCCCAACGGTACAGGCTTTGACTTGGATGCCGAACGCACCAAGATTATCAATAGTGCCCGGCAAATTGCAGAGTTATCACTGCAATATCGGGAGTTCCTTGCACCAGGCACCATCGATGCAAACATCCGTGAGACATAC
>CANHPK010000195.1 GCA_947462525.1 Roseiflexaceae bacterium
CTCGCGGATGAGTTGCATGCCGTCTGCGCCCATGTCATCGACGCGGCCGATAAACGGGCTGATGATGAACGCGCCTGCGCGGGCCGCAAACAGTGCCTGGGTGGCGTTGAAGCAGAGGGTCACATTGGTGCGGATGCCGTCCTTGGCCAAGGCATAGACCGCCTTGAGGCCTTCGGGCGTGACGGGCACCTTGACAATCACGTTGGGGTGCCAGGTTGCAAACTCGTGGCCTTCGCGAATCATGCCAGCGGCGTCGAGCGAGATTGCTTCTGCGCTGATGGGGCCGTCGACCAACTTGGTAATCTCGGTGATGAGCGTCTTGTGGTCGATGCCTTGTTCCTTGGCGACCAACGATGGGTTGGTGGTCACGCCGCTCAGAATGCCCCAGCTGGCTGCTTCGGCTATTTCTTTGATGTTCGCGGTATCCAGATAGATTTGCATGTGCATCCGCTCCTATATCATGTCAAAAAAAGCGCCGTCTGAGCGACGTCGCTGCTTCGAATAGTATATCAGGTATCAACCGCTAAGGGCGAGGTATACCTCGCCCGCTCAACACACACCCAGCTAAGGGCGAGGTATACCTCGCCCGCTGAACACACACCCAGCTCGGGGCGAGGTACACCTCGCCCGCTGAACACACACCCAGCTCGGGGCGAGGTACATCAGGCACAAACAAGGGCGAGGTATACCTCGCCCGTACATTTGACCTCGCCCGTACATTTGACTTCACCCGGACATACGCCCATCCACTCCAGATGGACTCGTCAAGCCCATGCACGCAGGTGCATGGGCTATTCGAGAAAGCTCCGCAGACCACGCGCGACCCCGGGATGACGCAGTTTGCGCAGGGCTTCGCCTTCGATTTGGCGGGTGCGTTCGCGGGTGATACCGAACTCGCGGCCGACTTCCTCGAGGGTGCGTGAGCGCCCGTCTTCGAGACCAAAGCGCAGTTGGATGATGCGGCGCTCGCGCTCGGGCAAGCGGGTGAGTGCGTCGTTGAGGCGCTCACGGAGCAACGTTTGGGTCGCAGTCTCGGCAGGGGTAGCGCCGTGGTAGTCTTCGATGAAGTCTGCCAAATTGGCGTCGCCGTCGTTGCCGACCGGTGTCTCGAGCGACAACGTCTGGCGTGACGCATCGAGGATTCGGCGGACTTTGTCAGCCGGCATCTGTAGCTCGTCAGCGATGTCGTCGGGCGATGCGTCGCGGCCGGTCTTTTGTTGGATGTTGGCGGCGGTACGCATGAGGCGATTGATGGTCTCGCCCACATGCACAGGGAGGCGTATCGTGCGGCTCTGGTCTGCTACCGCACGAGTGATGGCCTGACGAATCCACCAGGTGGCATAGGTCGAGAACTTAAAGCCACGGCGCTGTTCATACTTCTCGGTAGCGCGCATCAGACCGATGCTGCCCTCTTGGATGAGGTCGAGCATCGACATCCCACGGCCGAGGTATTTTTTGGCGTTCGAGACAACCAAGCGCAGGTTCGCATTGATCAGAACTTCGCGTGCGTTGGGGCCTTCGTTGGCGATCCACACACTGGCAGCAGTCAAAATGCTCTGGAGTGCCTCCAGCGAATCGCTGCTGGACTCATCGGCGGCCCGCGACCAATCACGTTCGCTGACGGCCGGTGCGGCTTGCACGGCCATCCCGGCTGGTTGCCACGGCAATGCATAATCAGCCATGATGCGCTGATATTTGTCGGTGACACTGTCGGGGGTCACGGCGTGATGCGCATCGTAGCCGTTCGCTTGCTTGCAGAACAAATACAGTGCAATCAGACGGACCCGTGCCGTAAAGTCGACTCCCGTCCCGTCACGACGACCACTCTTTTCGACGATGTCTTCGACACCGATACACGCCAACACACACAATTTGTCATAGAAGCGTGCATCAGGCTTGTTGAGCGAATGTTTTTCGTAGCCGGTTTTGTCTTCGGTTTTGGCATCGGGCTGCGGGATGAAGAAATCGCGGAGCTCGGAATCAGCAGCCAACAATGGGCCGATGACGGGGTGGTCCAGCATGCGACTCGGCTCGACCTCGTGGCTACACACATAGACAATCATGTAGACGTAGTACAAGCGCTTGCCGAGGTTTGCACGGAGCTTGGTGATATAGCTTTCGGGGAGGGCCGACAACTCGGTTGTGGCATCGCCCGTGGCGAATGACTCGTCGAGGGCTGCAGGGTACTCTCCTGACGCAGCGCCGTGCGGATAGTCTTCGTCGTCGTCTTGGATCGAACTTCCGATGACCGCAGAACGCAGACCGGTCTCGTAGAAATACGCCAGTTTCTTTTCGTCTACAATAGACTTCAACCGGTCGATACGACCGATATCACGGAGATACAGCCGCACCGAATCGTCGACATCACTGTCCGTATCGGCAGTGGCATCGGCCTCGATGTGTGCGAGCTCGTCTTCGGGGATTTCGTCGACGATGTGGGCGACTCCGGTAGGGAAAATATCATCAACGTCGTTGTGGGCTGTAACGACATTTGGTTCGTTTTCGCTCTGGATGTTCTGTTGGGGTGGACTGAGTGGTTTATCCACGCGACACCAACTTTCTCTTACGAAAAGAAGAGCTAACCGTCTGGTATCATACCATATTTGGTATGAAAACGCAATGATTTGTCCACATATAGTGGCATGCGCAGATGATAATCAGATGTGATTCGGCTCAGAAAGCACATCGTTTGCACTGCTATGGCACTGCAATAATTCGGACACGCATCTGTGCGAATTCCTGCAAAAAGGAGCTGATGGATATGCATATTGTGGTCATCGGTGGCGCGAGCACCTATACTCCCGAACTGATAGATGGTCTGATTGGCCGCGCTGCGGATTTGGGGTTGACCACGGTCACCCTCGTCGATCCCGACGACGCTCGCAGATCGGTCGTCTCCGCTTTTTGTCGGCGCATGGTGGCACATCACGGCGGGCAGTTTGTCATCCATGACACCGCAGACCGGCGGGCGGCATTGCAGCGTGCTCCACACTATGTCATCACGCAGCTCCGGGTGGGCGGCCAATCCGCCCGCCACGGCGACGAACTGCTCGGGCGCCGGCATGGCCTCATCGGCCAGGAGACGACCGGCGTGGGTGGTTTTGCCAAAGCCCTGCGGACCATCCCCATCATGCTCGACATCGCCGCCGATATGCGTGCATTGTGTCCCGATGCCCTGCTGGTCAACTTCACCAACCCTGCCGGCATCATCACCGAAGCACTGGTCCGCCACGGCGGCGTCAAGGTCATCGGGTTGTGCAACAATGCCATGACTGCCCAACGCGGCATCGCCAAATCGCTGGCTGTCGACCCCGCTGAGGTGCAGATAGAACAAGTCGGACTCAATCATTTGAACTGGATCCGGCGCATCACGGTCGGCGGGAGCGATGTCACGGCCGACATCCTGACCCAGCGCATGGACGAGTTGCGCGGCAGCGATGGTGTGCATGTGCCCGCCGAACTGATTGGGATGCTACAGGCATTGCCCAGCGGGTATTTGGATTATTTCTATCTGACCAAAGCCATCGTCGCCCAACAACAGAGCGGCATCCCCACCCGCGCCGAGGTGGTGATGGACGTCGAACGACGCCTCATCGAGCGCTATGCCGATGTCCATCTGTGCGAAAAGCCGGCTGAACTGATGGAACGTGGCGGCGCCTACTACTCGACCGCCGCAGCCGCCCTCATCTGCTCGCACCACCTCGGAGACGGCGCGACGCACGTCGTCAATGTGCGCAATGATGGTGCATTGCCCGACTTGCCCGATGATGTGGTTGTCGAAGTGCCGTGTGTGGTCGATCGTACGGGCGCGCATCCCCTGCGCCATGCGCCGTTGGCACCGGTCATGCACGGATTGACGAGCCAGGTCAAAGCGTACGAGCAACTGACCATTCGGGCAGCCGTCGAAGGGAACGAAGTACTCGCCATGCAGGCGTTGCTGAGCAATCCACTCGGCCCCGATGCGCTCCATGTGGAAGAAGTCTGGCATGACCTGCGCCGTACCAATGCATCCTGGATCGACCGATTATACGGCCCGGGCACGGCAACGTCTGGTACGGTGCGGTAAAATGCACTAAATTATTTCGAATGAAGGTCTGCGATGAATACGACAGATTGGTTTGTCGGGAGTGCCAGCCGCGCGATTAATCCAGATCCTACAGAACGTGCCGGACATGCGACGTTTGCGCATGTCGGTGCCCCGCTGATGGTGCACGCGGTCGGATTCCGTGGCGAAGACTGTCTGCTGGCCCTTGTCGTCTGCGACATCGAGCACCCCGAGCGCATCGACGTCAGCTCGTTGACCTTTCATATTAATCTGCACCCCATCACCCCGGTCGAGGTCATCCTGGTCGCCAGCGGCACACGGCGCAGTCCCGATTATGGGGCGACGAGTGCTGCCTACCAACACCAGGTCGTGCATGCAATCACAGATTGTGTCATCGACGCGCTGACGTTTGGCTGTCCGGCGCAGATGCGGGTGACGCCACACGCCATCCAGTGGCGCAAGTTCGACGAGCAGCCCATCGCCACGGTCGCACTGCATACAGCGGGGACAATCCTGAGCGATGCCGATTTGACCGCCTGCATCACCCAGTGGCAGGCACCGGTGTTGCACGTCACGCAGGCTGTGGACCACGGGGAAGCCACACTC
>CANHPK010000196.1 GCA_947462525.1 Roseiflexaceae bacterium
GCAAAGCGCTCAGAGCCAGATCAGCCTCACCCATTCTTGACCGACCTCAAGGTTCGTCAGGCAATCAACAAGGCAATCGACCGCCAGGCAATTGCCACCAACCTGTACGGCCCAACCGGCGTGCCAACCTGTAACATCTTGGTTGTGCCATCGGCTGTGTACTCCAAGAACACCACCTGTGAGCGTGACGTTGAAGGCGCCAAGAAGCTTCTCGACGAAGCCGGCTGGTTGCTGGTTGACGGCAAGCGCACGAAGGACGGCAAGACCCTCTCCGTGTACTACTCGACCACCATCAATGCTCTTCGCCAAGGCGAACAGGCTATCGTCAAGGCCAACCTGGCTGAAGTCGGTATCGCTGTCAACCTGAAGGCCATCGACGCTGGCGTCTTCTTCTCCGGCGACACCGGCAACGATGACACCCTGAACAAGAACTACGTCGACATCCAGATGTACACCAACGGTCCTTCGGGCACCGATTCACAGGCGTACCTCGAAGGCTGGACCTGTGCCAAGATGAACTCGGCAGAGGGCAGCTGGAACCAGGGTAACGATGCTCGTTACTGCAACAAGGCATACGACGAAATGTTCGCCACGTATGCTCTTGAGACCGACGTTGCAAAGCGCACGGAAATGGCAATTCAATTGAACGACATGCTCATCAATGATGTTGCAGTTATTCCGTTGATCAACCGCCGCACGCCAAACGCCAAGATCATCGGGTTGAACGGTCCTACCTTCAACACCTTTGACTCGGGCTTGTGGAACATCCACGAGTGGTCCAAGTAAGCTTGTCCATCTTGCGGAGGTTGACCATGGTCAACCTCCGCATTCATCCCCTCTAAACCCCACCCTCCCATTCATTCTTACGCGTTACGTGGAGAATCACTCCATGACTCAATACATTGTTCGACGTCTGCTTGTAGCAATCCCGACGTTGCTGCTGATTAGTGTGATTATTTTCGGCGTGCTTGCATTGGCACCCGGCGACCCATTGGCGCAATTTGCGCTCAATCCGGCTATTCCCATGGAAACACGAGCCCGTATCCGAGAATCGTTCGGTTTGGATAAGCCATGGCCAGAGCGATACGTACGTTGGCTGACCTCGATGGTCAGAGGAGACTGGGGATTCTCGTTTGCGACGAAGTCACCCGTCATCGACGTTGTGATCCAGCGTGTGCCTCAAACGTTGCAAGTTGTAGGGCTTGCCTATTTAATTGCGATCTTAATTGCCATCCCAATAGGAATCATTTCGGCGGTCAAGCAATACTCGTTCTTTGACCAGATTACCACCTTCCTGTCGTTCATTGGTGGTGCACTGCCGTCGTTCTTTACTGGGTTGTCGTTCATGTTGATATTTGCTATCAATCTCCAATGGTTCCCCATCGTGTATAGTTCAACACTGGATCTGACGACGTCTGAGGGTATCACCCAACAGATCAAGCAGATGGTGTTGCCTGTGATGGTGTTGGTTGTCCAGCAGACTGCTGCGTTGACGCGGTTCATGCGTTCGTCGATGCTGGATAACTTGTCTCTTGACTACGTACGTACGGCACGTGCCAAGGGGTTGAACGATTGGGCAGTGGTCATTCGGCACGTGGTGGTGAACAGCATTATCCCGGTGATTACCCTGATTGCATTGGGGATTCCGGCGATTTTTGCAGGTGCCATCATCACCGAAAATCTGTTCCGCGTGAACGGGTTGGGTCAGTTGTTAATTACCTCCATCCAGAATTCAGATACACCAACCGTGATGGCGCTGGCGTTTATCTTCTCGATTTTGGTGGTTGTCTTCAATTTGATAGCTGACCTGTTGTATGGTGTACTCGATCCCCGAGTCAAATACACATAGCGTACCAGCCAAGCGAAAGAAAACAGAATGGCAGCGACACCATCGGTGGCTGAGGCAATCGCAGAGGTTGCGCAGAACACCAATAAAAAACAACGCACGCTGTGGGGCGATGCATGGCGTCGATTCAAGAATCATCGATTGGCGATGTTCGGTTCCGTGGTTATTATCTTGTTGATTCTGGCAGTGTTGGTCGGTCCAAGCGTGTGGACGGTCGATCGTGATGCGCTCGACTTTGCATACACGATGAGTAATCCCATTCCTGAGCACCCGCTCGGGACCGACGAACTCGGGCGCGACATGTTGGCCCGTGCATTGTACGGTGGGCGGATTTCGTTGGCCGTCGGCGTGACTGCCATGATTATCGCTATCGTCCTGGGCTCGGTCATCGGGGCTGTTTCGGGCTATTTGGGCGGGTATGTTGATGAAGGCCTGAGCTTCTTGACGAACTTGTTCCTGTCTTTGCCGCAATTGCCGTTGTTGCTATTGACGGTGTATTTGTTCCGTGACTCGGTGACCAAGGTATTGGGGATCGAGTTTGGTATGTTTGTCATTGTGGTGGTAATGGTAGGCATCTTGGCGTGGATGTCGACGGCACGTATTGTGCGCGCGTCGTTCATCTCGCTCAAGCAAAAAGAATTCGTCGAGGCTGCAGTGTGTGTGGGTGTCAAGCAGTCGAGCATCATGTTCAAGCACATTTTGCCCAATGCGATGAGCCCCATTATTGTGGCTGCGACGCTCGAAATCGGCAATGCGATTTTGAGCGAATCGACGCTGTCGTTCTTGGGCATCGGATTCCCACCGGACACCCCAACCTGGGGTCGGTTGGTAACCGATGGCAGCCAGTACTTGCAGGTTGCTCCGCATTTGCCACTCATCCCTGCTGCGTTGATCTTTATCACGGTGTTGAGCATCAACTTCATGGGTGACGGCCTGCGCGATGCACTCGACCCACGGTCGCGACTCTAGGAGTGTGATGGACACACCGCGTATCACCATGATTGCGCCCTTCGGCATCCGGCCGAAGGGCACCCTTTTGGCCCGTATGCTCCCGCTTGCCAAGGCATTGACGCGGGACGGCATGCGGGTGCATATTGTTGCGCCGCCCATCCACAACCCCCAGGATGCCGATACGACCGTCGTCATAGACGGGGTCACGGTGACGCATACTGCGGTTGCGACGTTGCCCAGTGTGTTGGGTGTGGCGCAGCAGGTGGGGTCGTTGGTACAAGCGGTGCGGCGCAGTATGCCGGACATCGTCTATCTGTTCAAGCCCAAAGGCCATGCCGGGTTGGCGGCCCGTTGGATCCAGCTGACCAATCCGCAGATCCCGTTGGTTGTCGATTGCGACGACCGGGAGGGTACGGGTGGGTGGAACGACGTATTGCCGTACCCGCGCGCTGCCAAATGGTTGTTTGACTGGCAAGAGCGGACCCTCCCGCCACGTGCCGCTGCGGTGACAGTGGCAAGCCGTACGTTGCAGAGCTTGTGTTGGGCCGATGGCTGTCGCGCAGATGGGGTGTTTTATGTGCCCAATGCAGCCGATGTTCCATCGGTCGCCGAATTACCGACCCAGCGTCACGGACAGACGGTGGTGCTGTACACGCGCTTTTGGGAGTTCGATGTAGCCGCTTTTGTGCCCGTGCTGGCGCGCATCTGTGCGGCGTTGCCGGAGTGTCGGATCGATGTGATCGGCACCGGCGAGCAGGGCGAAGAGCGTACATTTGCGGCGTTGGTGGCTGCTGCGGGGATTGGTCCGCAGGTGCGCATGCATGGGTGGCTCGCGCCCGAGTCGATAGGTCCGGTGTTGGCGCAGGCGTCGGTGGCTCTGGTGCCGGTCCGAGACACGCTCATCAATCGTGCGCGCTGTTCGGCCAAGCTCCTCGAGTTGCTCGGTGCAGGGATTGCGGTGGTCGGGCATGATGTCGGCGAAATGCGCCAGTTTGTTGAGCATGGCAGCAATGGTGTGTTGGTTGCCCCCGACGACGCCGACGGGTTTGCCGTAGCGGTGATCGCGCTGTTCGGTGATGAAGCCCGACGCACGGCTATGCAAGGCGCAGCGATGGTGAGCGCACGCCGTGAGTGCTGGGAAGCCCGGGTGCCGGCCTGCCGCGCAGCTTTCGGATATGCGACCCAACAGACCCGGGAGCGCTGAGGCATACGTGCACGGGGCAATCCAGACGACCACAACGCCCCCGCCGTGCGCCGCACGGCGGGGGCGCTTTCCGCTGCTACAAACCGATACTGCGCAAGGCGAGGATACCGGCGATGAGCACGGCACAGATAAAAACGATGACCGGGATGGCGTTGGCACGCAGGTCGTCGGCGGTCACAGAGCTGGGACGGGGTTTTTCGTAGCGGACGCCGCGCCAGTAGGTGACGTTGGCGGGGCGCTGGGGCGACAGCAGGGTGCGCCAGAGTTCGATACCTTGGGCGATGGCAATGCCGCCGAAAAGCAACGCACGGATGGGCACCGGGATGCGCAGGACCGTCGATACGACAAGGGCGATTGCAAAGAGAATGGGGAGCCGCCAGTGGCGCGGTGGCAGTTGGAATTGCATCGGTGGACCTCGTAGAAGTGTCTATAATATGCATACCATCATACGAGAAAAAACATGAGTGACGCGAATTATTTGATTGCCCGCCCCAAACAACCGCTGATCGTGACCATCTTCAAAGGGGTGACCTGGGTGTTGGTGGTGGTGGGTGTGTATTTGGCGGGGTTGGTATACCTCGTCAAAGTGCAAAGTGATCTCGATCAAACCCAGCCTGCTGATGCAGCGATTGTGTTGGGGGCA
>CANHPK010000197.1 GCA_947462525.1 Roseiflexaceae bacterium
GTACTCATGCTTTCCTCTAACTTCGCCTAAGTGGATTTTGACCAACCAGTGTGGCCAGGGGTATCCAAAGCTGTATTTTGGTAAATCATGCCATATTTGGCATGTTATTCCAAATATGGGAGCGATTCCGCACCATGAACGTTTCCGAAACATGAGAGTCACCGTTAGTTAATACAATGGTGAGATGGCGGACAAACAGTCTCAAAAAGATCCCGGCGATGGGTTAACCCCAGCTGCCAAGCGCAATCGACTAGCGCTGATCAAATCTGCGCAGGAAGTGCTCGCAGAAATCGGCCCTGACGCCACCGTTGAGCAGTTTGTGGCATACGCCCAGGTCTCACCCACGACGATCTACAACCACTTCTACAACAAGGATGCGTTGTTCAAAGAAGCCCTAGCAGAGGCTTGGCGAGAATGGATTGACTGGGCCCACGGCGGCATTCCTGCCGACGAGAGCCTAGAGGTCGCGATGGACGTTTGTCGAAGATTATTCCGAGTCACGAAGACGCATCCAGAATTCGCAAGGCTTATCAGTAAAGCCCTCGTTAATCCTGGATTTATCATCGAAGCAGTGCAGGCAGATGCGATGCCTGCAGCGAAACGCTTTGCGCGCTCGGGCCAGATCAGTAAAGCCGAATTCGATAAACGAATGCGCATGTTCGGCTACTGCGTTACAGGAATCTTGAACGGTGTCCACACAACAAACGAACTTTCGCCGCTAGATGCTGATGCCTCCTTAGGAATTGCTCTAGCGATTTTGGGTGTTAGTCCGGCGAAGGCAAAATCAATAGTTGCTCGTCCCTTAGAAAAGTGGCCTTCCTCCGATTGAGGCTCCGCTGGGCACTAGAATTCTTACAAACGAAAGGGCCCCGTGACTAGTCAGCCGAAGATCCTTGTTGTCGTTCACGACATCGATGACCACCTCAATGAGATGGCCAACCCGATTGCCGAGGCTGGCATTCTCATGGATACCTGGGATGTTCAAAATGACAGTGTCGGTAAACCCGATCTAGAAACCCTTGAGCAGTACTCGGGAATCATTTCGCTCGGGGCTCATGCTGGTGTTCTCGAAGAGGCCAAGCACTCTTGGATGAGCCACGAGCGCAAGATTATGCAGTGGGCTTTAGATACCGAGACCCCTCTGCTTGGGTTGTGCTTTGGTTCGCAACTGCTCGCCTCGGCTGCTGGCAGTCGGGTCTATAAGGCAGAGGTCGGTGAGTTCGGATGGACAAAAGTCGACATGTTGCCAGAAGCCTCCAGCGATCCAGTAATCGGCGCTTTGGATGACAAAGCCGACGCCTTTCAGTTTCACTATGACAGTTTTGAATTACCGGAAAACGCAGTCCTGCTTGGCGAAAGCAATGGAATGATCGAGGCGTTCAGAGTCGGCTCAAGTGCCTGGGCAACCCAGTTTCACCCCGAGGTCGGTCTTTCACAGCAGTTGGCTTGGCTAAGCACTTACCGCGGTGCCTTCATTCGCGAGGGCATCGACATCGATGAGCAGATTGCTAAATCGCATGAGCTTGCAGCCAGCTACCGCAAGCAAGCCTGGGACCTATCCGCAGCTTTTGCAAAACAGGTTCTGGTCTTCCACAACAAGTAGTTCGAGGAGTAGTTGAACCTACTAAAAAGCAAGGTATCTATTTTTCAGCCGTTCCAAGGCAAAACTGTTTTGGACTGTTGTAAATAGCTTCACCAGACATTTAGCTTTATCTATCCGAATCTTTACCTGTTGTTCTTATTCTGAGAGAGTGAAAAGAAGAATCGCCATAGTAACAGAATCGTTTCTTCCACAGATTAATGGAGTGACGAACTCTGTCCTAAGAGTCTTGGAAACCCTGAAGCAGCGGGAGTTTGAGGCGATGGTTATCGCTCCAACTAGGGCCTCCTCCCTCCACCTAGGTTTCCCCGTCCACACGGTACCGTCGATTGAAGTACGGAGCTTTCCAGTTGGAATTCCTTCACCCTCCGTTGCAAAACTCCTAGACAGTTTCCAGCCTGACCTAGTTCACCTAGCTGCTCCGTTTTGGCTTGGGGCGCATGCAATTGATTGGTCCACAAGAAATTCAGTACCCTCAGTCGCTGTTTACCAAACTGATATCGCGGGTTATTGCAGCCGATACGGATTGGGCTTCGCCAGACCTTTCATCGACAACCTGACCGCCAGAATCCACTCTCCGGCAACTTTGTCAGTAGCACCGACAAGCGAATCGGCTAATCAGCTGAAAGCACTGGGGGTAAAGAATGTTTCCATTTGGGGCCGTGGCATCGATACTGATCTGTTCACCCCGGAAATCAAACGAACAGCTGAAGTGCAACTTCTGAAAAAGCGAATAGCGCCAAACTCTGAGCTCATAATCGGATTCGTTGGAAGACTTGCAGCCGAAAAACAGGTTATGCGTTTGCTTGAATTAGCAGATTTGCCGAACATCAAATTTCTAATAGTGGGTGATGGACCAGATCGTAGCCGACTTGAAGCAGCGTTCGCTCCTTTTGGCGCCCATTTTGCTGGTATGCAGACTGGCATTAACCTTGCCAATCACTATGCGGCAATTGATGTATTTGTTCACTGTGGAACTGAGGAGACTTTTGGCCAAACTATTCAGGAGGCTAAGGCGACTGGTATCGCCGTTGTCGCTCCAGATCAGGGTGGCCCAAAGCACCTCATTGAGAGTGGAACTACTGGAATCCTCGTGAATCCCTCCGATGAAGGAGCATATCGCCGCGCTGTAGTTGAGTTAATGGATGATTCACTGAGAGCTCAAATGTCTCAAAACGCCCGAATCAGTGTTCTGGAGAATACCTGGGCCAAGAACAACAATGCTCTTCTCGAGATTTATGAACAGGCCATTCAGGACAGTAGCACCTCGCGGAAGTCAGTTCTTGAACTGGCTTGACGCCCAAGAGATTATTGCCTCATTCGGAAACTACGCGGTTGCCGCTGTGACAGTAATTCTCTTTCTTGAAACTGCATTCATCCCGGCATCCTTTCTTCCCGGAGACTCATTGCTATTTTTGATCGGACTTACCCTCGCTAACTCGGCCTCCGCTATCCCGGTTTGGCTTGGCTTTGCGATGATCTGGCTTGCCGCTTTCAGTGGCCCCCTAGTGAGCTACTTCCTTGGTAAGAAATTTGGGACGAAGCTATTTTCTGCTAATCGAGTATGGCTACTGAATGAGAAAACGCTCTACCGAACAAACAGATTCTTTCACCAGTATGGGGGGAGAGCAATAATTCTGGCTAGATTTGTTCCGATTTTGAGAGCCGTTGTTCCTGTTATGGCCGGAGCATCAAGCATGGCCAGCGAGAGATTCGTTCGCCTGAACTTTGTTGGGGCAACTCTTTGGCTGCTGGCCTTTATGGTTCCTGGCTATTGGCTCGGCGGCATTGATGTAATCAAGCAAAACCTCGAGATTACAGTATTGGCCGTGATTGTGTTGTCAGCCCTACCTCTGCCAATAGAGCTGATCAGAGAGTGGTACAACCAAAGAAAAGTTAGGTCAGCGAGGAATTAGTTCCCAATTTGGATGGGAGCTGGTGCTTGGAACGTATTGATCTAAAGTCATGTGTTTGGGAAGCATGCGGTCACCAGCTGTAATTCCTTTAAGCCTTCTTTGAATAAACGGTGAAACATCGCGAATAAGCCACTCGACGGTTTCAACAATTCCTCGACTAAAAACTGATAATTCCTGTGGATCCATTTCAGGATATCGATACTTTAGACCCAGCATTGACGCAGCCTGATTAGCAACTGCAATGTGACCGTGACCGGAGAAGTGAACCATGTCTTCCGCCCAAAACATGAGGTGCCTAAAGTTTTCAATTCCGTGCACGTCTATCACCGGAACATCAAGCTCCAGTGCTACATCTTCAATCATTTCTGAAAATGCCTTGGCTCGATGAAGCAAGGGGCGGAATATCCTTAAGTGAAGAGGGTTTATGGTGTTAGCTACAACCACATGGCATCCGGAGTCTTGCAGATCTATAAGTCCTTGCCGAAAGATTCTGCGAAGGTTTTCGCGATTTGACTTGCTCCCAAACAAGTCGTTAGAGCCCGCCATAACAGTCACAAGAGAAGGCCTGAGTTTTACTGCTTGAGGTACTTGCACTTTAACGATTTTTTCAAGACCAGCCCCCCTAATTGACAGGTTTGCGTACTTGAAAGAGATCTCTTGTTCCTTAGCCTCTCGGGCCAAAATGGCTGCTAGTCGATCGGTCCAGCCATTGTGGTCACGGTAGTGCTTGAATGTGAAGTCCCCGAGGCCCTCGGAAAGGGAGTCCCCCATAGCTATGTAGGATTCATAGGGTTTTCTATTCACGCCATAACTTCACTATTCGTGCTTTGACTAGTTAGTAAATGACACGAAAGTTCTGGTGACTATTAGGTAAACGATTCTCGAGTGGAGCAATCAGCTGCAATAGGCGTCGACCTATATTCTTCACCAGGTGTGCAACTGAAGCGACGTTGACCAATATTGAAGAAAATCCAGCTCTCGTGAGAAGAAACTGGATTTTCAGTGCACCCCCCGGGACTTGAACCCGGAACCCACTGATTAAGAGTCAGTTGCTCTGCCGATTGAGCTAGAGGTGCATTTGTTGCTCAATACAAGCAACAGCTCTAAA
>CANHPK010000198.1 GCA_947462525.1 Roseiflexaceae bacterium
AATACTTCGCCCGATTTGCTGATGAGCACAAACCCCAATGGCGCGCTTTCGATCACCGTGGACAGCCGCTCATCTTCGCGCTTCAACTGTTGAAAAAGGGTGACATTTTCGACCAAGAGCGCAATCAACTGGCGGATCAGGCCATCATCGGGTGGCAGCGCTATAGCCATTACCCCGAGCGTATTGTCGAACAGTTCTATTTGGCTGTAGCTCAATGCAACAGCTCCCCATGCAACGTCGTGCACCGGCCCGAGCCGACAGTCGTGGTAGGGTGGCTGGTCAACGGTGCCGACCGATGGGTCTATAGCGGCAATACAGCGTGGTGTGGTGTCGTGGCGGTCTTCGTCGTGTACCCAGAAAAACACTGCAGGTAACGAATATTCACTCCGCACCGTATCGGCCAGCAACTGCAATGGGTCGCGAGACTGTTGCAGTTTGGGAAGGGCGTCGACGACACGTTGCCCTGCCTCGAGCCGCTCGTTGAGAGAATGCATTTGCGTGAGGCGGATGGCGAGGGTATCGGTCAGTCGCTGCGCGGCTGTTTCTGCATCCACCAACGCGCGATTCAATCGGGTCTGGCGATAATACCCGACAGTGATAAGTGCCATAGCGAGGATTGCAAGGAACATCAACGTGCTATTGATGAGTACGACTTGATTCGAAAACGCTGCTGCTTCGTCTCGGATGTGCATCTCGTGCAGGTGCGCAGCCGTACGAATGTCGGTTATCTTCCTGCGCACATACTCGTATTTCATACGGTTGGCATTTTGGGCAAAATCCCGCTGTGCATCCGCAACAAGACCCGACTCGACGAGGGACATTTGGTATTCGGGGTGTTGTTGGCGCCAGTCTCGAATGAGCGCTTCGAGTTCTACCCGTGCAACCTCGAGTTTGCCATCGGATTGCATGTTGGTATTGCGTTGCAACGCACTCGTTGCCGTGACGAGCCGTTCATATGCATGTGTATAATCTTGGCGAAAGATGGTGTCTTGGGTAATCAAATATCCACGCGCAGCAGCCCGCATTTCGAGGAGTGCAGAGGTGATGTCGTCGATGTCATGCGTTATTTCGTTGTACACCGTACGACGTTCGCGCATCGCACTGATACTGGCTTCTCTCCAGGTAGGGATAATCAACAGCACAAACAGGATCAGATAAATTGTAACCACCGCCGCAACCGTCAACCGTTGTGAGCGGAGCGGCGGGACAGCCGGATTTTTCATTTCACGGTACTCGTACATGTGTCAGGTAGCCAAATAGCTCCCCACACATTGTAATCGTTTCGTAGTCACCGATGGGCTCAAACGTCTGCTCGATATACCCCCGCTCAGGGAATCGCTCGGGTGTGTACAGCAAGTAGACCTCGCGGCCACGGAACGGCACAAAATCATACGGCTCATCAGGCCAGTACGTTGAGAATTGGACTGTCTCGTTCAAGTATTCAAGTGACTTCCATGTACCTGCATGCAGGTCATTGAGTTGCCCGACGATGATGACCTCGGTATCGCGAACCGGCTTTTCGGACAAAAATCGTGCTGCGGCGCCTGCTCGTTGCGTCTGTGGATCAACCCCATAGCGACAGACCAACGCAAGTCGGTTCACATAGACTTCGCTGTTTATCGCAATGATTGCACCCAGAACGACGGCGACGCTGACCTGCACGACTCGCTTTGGGAGGACTGCCAGCAATCGATCCCAGACCCACGACAACCCAATTGCAGCCTGCAACATCAGTACCGGAACAATCACGAACAATCGATAATGATACGAACTTATCGGGAGTGTATAGACCGCTAATGCCGTGACCCCTCCCCAAAACCACCCAAGGACGAGCATGCTCCGTCGCGTATGGATGCGGTTGTGTACAATCACCGTACCAATGACGAAGAGGATTGCGGTCACGACATCCAGGATGGGTACATTTGCATGATAGAAATCAATGAAAGGACTGGTAAAAATGGCTTCCATTGCCATTCGGTAGAGGTATAAAACATACAGAACAACCGATGTATCGTTCAGTGCAGCCTCACGGTATACCCACCCCGACACAAACGACCCATCGGTAATTAATCGAGAGAAAAACTCCTCGGGCAGCACAGCCGCCCAAACCAATTGTGGGAGTAACCCCAACACTGCCAACCCAATGAACAATCCGATGGTGGGCAGAGCGGGTATGACCGTTTGGCGTTCGACAATCAACCACGACAGCAAAATCAACACACATAATACGGCCCACGCCCATGCATCGACATAGAAGTTTGCATGCATAGCCAGCATAAACGCAGCAACTGCCGCGGGCCATGCTTTGCGCGTCGCAACCAACTGCCAGACACCCCACAAGACAACGGGGAGGAAGATTGCGGCATAAATATACGAAACAGCGGTCTGTCGGCTAAAGTGGATATGTGTGTGGGCGAACGTCAGCAAAAGCGCACTCAAGAATCCTACGCGTTGCCCATACAATTGACGGCCAAGGAGGTAGATTGCACCAATCGACGATATCCCCGCAAGAGCAGGCATAAACCGGACGACCCACGCCTCGCTGCCAAATGCATGAATCAGACCGCGGAGCAATGTCAGATAAAACGTCCCCACACCATCCATTGCCGTCAATGTGTATGCGAGTGGTCCAGCCTCGACAAACATGGTTCGGGCCCACCAACCAATCAACCCGTCATCTCCGTTGAGAATATTAGGATAATCGTCGAGCCACGTCAGTCGAATGACCGCACCAACACACATTAACCCGATAATAGGGAGCACATCGCGCTTATGGGTTGCCCACCAGGCAGTGATGTTCATCTGTGGTCGCACACCCCACAAAATCAGTACCCAGCCCCATAGGTACGAATAGTTTTGGACAACTGCATACCGACTCCGGGCATCTGGATTGATGATGGCGGTTGCTTCGACGAGTTCGGGCAAAGCAATTTGCACATACTGACGTACCGCAACGACAAGCAACAGCAGTACGCCCGCGAGCACCACCAGAGGCTGAGGCACCGCGAGCGGTCCAAACAGCCCTACCGTACGTCCAGCATATCGTTGTTGTAGCTCGAAGCCAATGATGGTCAAGGCAATCGAAAAAAAGACAACGAGTCCATCAGGAAGCGCAAATGTATCGGTCACCCCGAGTGACCCCGCGAGTGGTATCAGTACCAGTGATGCAACAAACGTTGTGACTCGCCAAGGTTTGATCAGTGTCATGCGTACGGCTTTCGTTGATTTATTTGAATGTATCATCCCTTATGTTCCTTGTGTCAATCCTCAACCTGGTGTTTTTTTCCTAAAGAACGCCATAAATCATGCCTCCGCAGCGTGCGAAAGCGATGATACAGACGTGCGTGTATCGAATACCGATAGAAGTGGCTTGTGCTTTCAATCAATGTATGTGCAGGATGGAGTCTGGCTGCGTTGCTTCATCAGAGCGAATTGGTTCTAACACGTGGATGAAAAATTTAATTTTTCTTTCTATTTATCAGAATTCAATTGTCAAAACGTCATCTTTTCTCTCACTACAGAGTGCTACACTTCACGTGTATTAATGTGCGAGGTTGGTATGACGATAAAAAAATTGCTCTTTGCAGTATTTGCCTTGACCTGCATGATGATTTCAGCGCTGCCGTCTGCTTCGATCGGTCCGGTGCGTGCAGCACCAGAAGAACAATCGAAGATTGAAGATTCTCGCGCCAACAGCCGAACAATCGCAGGCAGAGTCGTCCCTACAACGACCAACCCAACTATTAATGTCGCGAACGGCGGTTCCCGTATCGTTGCCAATACCTCATTCGAATTACAAGCCAACAGCGGGATGATTTGTGAATCGGCCATGCGCGGTTGGCTGACAACGCACCCCGTGCAAGGATCCTGTCGCGTCTTTGAAGTATGGACCAAAAATGCTGCCAACGACAGTCTTATTGGCAACGGTGCGCCTGATGGGACCTATTACATTGAGCTGAATGCGTTTACGGTATCCATGGCATACCAACCGATTTGTATGGTCGGCGGCGAGTCGTTTGATTTCGAATTTTATCATCACGTCCGCAACTGGAGCGACACCAATACCATTGAGTTCCGCTTTGGTATTCCCACTGGGCTCTCTGCGGGCTCCAAGGCGTCCGACTCGTATTCGCGCCAAATCATGCGTGGCGTCAACGTTCAAGGTGGAAGTGGGAGCACCGCAACCGCAAGCGTGACTTCGTACACGGGTACCACCGGGACCGCAGCAGTCGTGCAGGCGGCACCGATTAAGAACTGGGTCAAGTTCTCAGGTACACATGCAATTGATGCGTCATTTGGCGGTGTCCGCAATCTCGGCTTCTTTGGTATTTTGCCCGCTGGTGCATCCGCAAACTTGGTCGATAAAGTATCGGTCGACTTTATCCCTCTCGTTGACCTCGGGACGAGCCGCGACCGGACTGCCGACGAACAGGGCAGTCCAGGGGCAATGAATATCCGCATCAACGGCCGTGTTGCTGCCGGCACCAAGATTGCCCTGCGTCGCAAAACGGCAGACCCCGGTGACGCAGTCAGCGATACCGACTTCAGTCTCGGGACAGTGACCGCAGGAGTCAATGGCACTGCGACAGTCACGCACACAGC
>CANHPK010000199.1 GCA_947462525.1 Roseiflexaceae bacterium
ACTCCTGGGACATACAGACGTGCCGACCAGCGGATGGCATCGGCGATATCGCTCGAATAGCCGCCGCCCGATCCCAACACGCGCGCTACCATGAGTTTCGATCCATTGGCAATACCTGCCACGCCGAGGTTGTTGTTGCGCAGTGCGGCAACCGTGCCAGCGACATGGGTGCCATGCCAGGAGCTCGAGCTGAATGCGTCGAAATCGCCGTCGTCGGTAGCGTCAGCATCACGACCATTGCCATCGTTTGACATCGAAGCGTCCGAGATAAAGTCATATTGACTGACGACCTGCCCGGCCAAATCGGGGTGCGGGGTGATCCCCGTGTCGATAATCGATACAATCGTGCCGGCACCGCTATACCCTGCATCCCAGGCACCGATGGCATTCATACCAAAGTATGTTTTGCCGCCGATGGGCGTGAGCGGCGAGACCATGTCCCACTGCTTGCTGTATTCGGGGTCGTTTGGGGCGACTGCGGCGCGCAAAATGATGTCGGGTTCGACCAACGCCACTTCAGAAATCTGCTTCCAGCGGTATTGCAGCTCGACGATTTCTTGCGGAGTCAGCATGCGGTTCATCTTGAGGACGTGGACGTTGCCACCCTGTTGCCGTTTGTAGGCTGCCTGTGGTCCAATGCTCCGTGCCGAGACATCGTTGAATTGGCGCCAGAACGTCGTGTCCACCGCCGTGCGGCTCGACGTGGGGTTCAAGGTAATAACAAACTGGTCCGTGCTTTCGTAGACAGGGGCTTCGACGCCGTCGACCGGTACGTCGCGGTACTGCGCCTGGGTGGCACTGAGGGGCTGCCAGATCAGCAGAAATCCCAGCATCAGACTGACGAACCATCCCCGATTGTGAGTTTTCATCGCTATTCCTCGCCACATCACTGCGGCACTGTTCGACGGGTGATATGCAGGTGAGACGTCCGTCTCGGGTGATATGTTCCTACTGCTTGGCCTGCTCCCAGAGGTACATAATCAAATCTTGGGGGAACGTATGCCCACCACAGTCGTGGATTTGGCGCAACACTTGGGCACGGTGATCAACGCCGTGTGTCACCAGGTGCGTGAGAATCTGCCAGCGTGCTTCGTTCGTTCCTGGTGGGACGACGAGCAGATCAGCATCACTCCATGTGGTCACACTCGCCCAGAGGTCTGCTGCAACGGTATCGTGAAGGGCTTTGGCACTCGCAATCGTCGGGTACACGTCGGCGTACCGGGCGCTGTCAAGCCATGCGAATGTGTCACGTGGGTACCCGCGCATGCCATGGAGCCAGGCAGCATCTACAAAACTCAGATGCACCATGTGGTTGCGGATGTTCCCGATAGAGTATTGTGCGGGTGCGTCAAACGCCGCAGCACCGAGCGCCTCAATGGCATCCCAGAGCATCCGATTGCGCGATTGATGGTAGCCAATGAGCATCTGGACTGCAACGCTGTTCATCATGGTACGACTCCTCACAATGGTAATAATCAGTATACCTTTTTTCGGCTCCGAACCCCAGTTTTGTGCCTTTTTGAGGCGTTTGGATAAACACTGTCTGACAATGAATTGCAGTACGCAGACTCCATCCACCACGCACGCTCACGACGCTCCCTCGTACTACCACCTACTGTTGAGAATCCGAAAGTGAAACGTCAGCGTTGTGTAACCCGCAAGACTGCACGACCAAAACACGGGTGCTAGACTACATGTAGGTGTTCGAATGTGCCAGAGATACTATATATGTCAGTAGTTCCCCCAAAACACGCTATCCCCAGTTTGACCCTGACCCCCATGGACGAAGCGAGCGCAGCCCGCATCCAATCCTGGCGCTACGACGGTACGATGGCACGATACACCTTCAGCGACGATCCATTCGAACGACAATGGCTGTGTCACCCCGATCATCGGTATTATCAAATCCGCGATGTGCTCCAGCAGCTCATCGGGTTTGCGGTCATCGGGTCGCATGCCCAACCCGTGGGCGCACCGTTCCACGAGGATGCCGACGACATCATGGCGGGCATCCGGCCAGATTTGGTAAACACCCGCCGTGGCTACGCGGTGTGTGCGTCGGTCACCGCATACGCACGACGCACCACGCGCCGGCGCACCTTGCGTGTCACCGTCCCACATGATCATCAATCGGGATTGGCTGTCTGGCAGCGCGCGGGATTCTTCCCCGAATACACCTTCTTGGCAGCCGACAACACCCCGTTTGTCGTTTTGCTGGCACAACTCGAAGCTCCCACAACCCCGTAGAGAGAGGTACACCATGCCCAAACACGCAGTCACCGTCAAAAACGGCCCACAACCCGGCGGCGCATACACCCCGATCTTACGCGTCGGGGATTTTTTGTATGTGTCGGGGCAGGTCTCGATCGATCCCAGCACCGACGAAATCGTCGGCACGACCATCGAAGAACAGACTGCACGCACCCTCGAAAACATCAAACTCCTGCTCGCCGCAGCCGGTGCAAGCATGGACGATGTCGTCAAGGCGACCGTCCACCTCTCCGACATGGCGGATTTTGATGGCTACAATGGGGTATACGCGACGTACTTTAACGATCCCAAACCCGTCCGTACCACCGTCGGCAGCCAACTCGGTGGCTTGCTGGTCGAAATAGACGTCATCGCCTACCTGGGAGCCTGACCCATGCGCTACGACACAATCATCCACGGTGGCACGGTCATCGACCCAGCCAATGGCCGACACGGTCGTTTTGACGTTGCACTGACCCGCGACCGGGTGGCTGCAGTCGAGCCGGATTTGTCCCACGCAGACGCCCATCAACGTATCGACGCGGGCGGTTTGCTGGTGTTGCCGGGGCTCGTCGACCTCCACACGCACGTCTACCATGGGGTCACCTACTGGGGCATCGAACCCGATGCAATCGCCGCCCGCAGCGGTGTCACTACCTGGGTCGACGTCGGTTCAGCCGGCGCATACAACTTTGTCGGGTTGCGTGAGTATGTGATGCGCCGCACCGATAGTCGCGTGGTCACCTTCCTCAATATATCGGCTGTCGGTTTGACGGCTCCGTTCGGCGAACACTATAACCTCGACAACTGCGACGTCGATATCTGTTGCGCGGTCGTCGCCCAACACCGTGACATCATCGTGGGCATCAAAGCCCGTATCGAAGAAAAAACCGTCGGCACCAACGGGCTCGAACCACTGCGCCGTGCCCGCGTGGTGGCTGACCGTACCGGGTTGCCGCTGATGGTACACATTGGGTCGGGGCCGCCAGCCCTCGATGAGGTATTGACCTACCTCAATGCTGGCGATATCTTGACGCACTGCTACACCGGCGGCACGATGCGCATCACGCATGGCGACGGCACCCCGCATCCCAGCATCATTGCCGCAGCCAAACGGGGAGTCATCCTCGATGTGGGTCATGGTGCCGGATCGTTCGATTTCGCCGTCGCCGAGGGTATGCTGGCAGCCGGCGTGCTGCCCGATGCCATTTCGACTGACATGCATCAACTCAGCGTGCACGGCCCGATGTTCGACATGCCCACCTGCATGAGCAAATTCATGGCCATTGGTGTCTCACTCGACGACGTCGTCGCCGCTGCCACGCAGCGCCCTGCGCAGATTCTCAACCTGCGTGACGTCGGCACGCTATCGGTCGGCGCGTACGCCGATGTCGCCCTCATGCGGCAACTGACGGGTACCTTCCATTTCTATGATATCGCCATGGCCAGTCGAACTGGGACGAGCCTGTTGCGGTGCGAACGCACCATCCTCAATGGCCGCACGATGCAGCGTCGACCCGACCCCGAGCCCGCTCCGTGGATCCAGAAGCGCCCGTACCAGCAACACATCATCGATCAAGGGCACACCCCCGATCAGATGGCCCAGGGGTGTTGTTGATTGGTCGGTATGGGAAAAGGTACCAACCCCGCGTTTGCATGCACAGACGGATCTCCTGCGCCGGCCCATTGGCACACCCACCAGTAAAACTATGAGCGGCGGGCTTGTCTCTCCGCCGACAAAATGCCGCCGTCTGTTCGCACAATCTACTGGAGTTCCCCATGCGTTCACCATGGATCACACGTCCCCGCTTCGACGGCGTCCTCGTTACCCTCGAGGCACTCGATCCGCAGCAGCATCGCGAGGGTCTGATTGTTGCGGGGGCCGAGCCATCGATCTGGTCATTTCTGCGCTTCACCCCCGGTGACACGCCGGCCGGGATGGATACGCACATTGCCGAACTCATCCGACGCCGCGATGCCGGTACCGAGGTCCCGTACATCGTGCGCCGCAACAGCGACACGTCCATTGTCGGGGTGACCCGCTTTATCGAACTCCATCCCGAACACCGTGGCCTCGAACTCGCTACGTGGTTGCACCCGTCGGCACAGGGACAAGGCGTCAATCCCGAGGTCAAGCTGTTGATGTTGATGCATGCGTTCAATGACCTCGGCTGCATCCGTGTTCAGATCAAAACCGACGCGACCAACACCGTCGCACGGCGCTCACTCGAGGCGTTAGGGGCGGTCTACGAAGGCACCTTACGCAATCATCTGCTCACCCCAACAGGGCGCGTGCGCGATTCGGC
>CANHPK010000200.1 GCA_947462525.1 Roseiflexaceae bacterium
ACAAACCTGACACCGATGAGGTTATTTGATGCGATGGAAAAATGCTCGGATCAGCATCTCCAAAGGCCAAACTAATCGTGTCTGGCTTTTCGTTGGGTAAATCAACCAAAATCGATGTCTGGTTGGCGACGCGTCGGGCGGCGTGCGAAAACAACTGCTCATACATAGAAGTGTCTGGGACGCGGGTCATAAATCCTCCATAGTAGGGGCCAAGGTAGGAAAACGTAGTTCACGACGACACGCTTCCATCCAGCTCATAGTAGCCTGGATTTGGCCGCGGCGGTACTGCAAAACGGCAGTTCGGTACTGGTCGTCGGCAGGATCAATGATGATTTCGTCGAGCCAGTGTTGACAGCGCAGTGTCTGCTGGTCATACAACGCAGCAATGGCTTCTGGACCGTGTAGGGAACAAAAATACAACTTCGCTAGGAACTCGATGCGCATATCTCGCGGGTGCGCAACGGGGGACGAACACCAGCGTGCATAGATAGCCTGCCCAGCAGGGGTACAGACGAGCAATCGCTTCCCACGGCCATCATCTTCTGTCTCAATCGCACATATGAATCCCACCTCCTGCATACGCGCAATAATTGCATAAAAGGCACTCTGTTTGATATGCCAAATATTGCCGAGTGGAGAATCCACAACGGTTTGATGGAGTGCATACGCATGCAATGGTGTTTCCATCAAGAAACCCAAGACGGTATGTTCGTATGTAAAGGTCGTTTTTTGACGTGGACTCATATTAATTCTATGATACACAATCGTAGCTTCATCCGGGAGGTTCACATGTCTGAAGTAGACGAAAAGGCCCATTACCTTGCTGGGATTCGCCGTTCGCGAATCATGGCTTTGATTTTTGTGAGTCTTGCAATTTTGGTGGGATACGTCGGTTCCCAAAATCAATACCGGAGCATGACCGTGGACAAACCAGCGAGTGCTCGGATTGAATACCATGTCACCGGCACAAGTCCTAACATCCGTGTCATTTACTTGAATGATCTCGCATACCGCGCCGAGAAAGTCGGCACACCACCGTGGAAGTTTAGCTTCCGCGCGACAAAAGACCGCATCCTTGAAGTCCAGGTAGATAACCTATCTGCCGACGGGACGGTAGGATGCGAAATTCTGGTATACGGCGAACCGATCTATACAATCGCAGAAACCACGGATAGCACAATCACCTGTACTGCAGTCGTTCCGTAGAGAGTAGGGTGTTCGTGCGTTTTCCGACCTTTCGTTGGGTGTTTGTTGCGTTTGCCCTCGGCAACTTGGTCGCTGTGTTTCTACGGTCAGCGAATGCCGTCATTTCACCAGATTTAATGCGTGACATTGGCCTCAACGCTGAACAGCTCGGCAGTATGACCAGTGTGTACTACATTACCTTTGCGCTGATGCAGCTCCCGCTCGGAGCAGCACTCGATCGGTACGGGTCGCGCAAGGTAATTCCGATCCTCATGATCCCAACGATTATTGGGTGTATCGTCTACGCACAAGCGACATCCTTCACCGGGGTTGCAATCGGTCGTTTGCTTATTGGAGTGGGCACCGCTGGTGGGCTCATGGGTGCCGTCAAGACCTTTGGCAACTGGGTCCCATCCAATCGATTAGCCACGATGACGACGTCGATGATGGCCCTCGGTGGTGTCGGCGGCATTATGACAACTTCACCAATGGCGTGGGTCAATGCACAGTATGGATGGCAAAACATTTTCTATGGCAGCACGGTCGTCGTCACACTGGTTGCCTGTGCCATTTGGTTTTGGAGCAGAGACTTCCCAGCAACGACACCGGTCGTTCGCTCAACGGGCAACCCATTCGAAGGATTCAGAGCGATATATTCAAATAAAGCGTTCTGGCAAATGGCACCACTCTACTTCTCGATGTTAGGAACACTCTTGGCGGTCCAAACACTCTGGGCCGGGCCATTTTTGTATGATGTATTGTCATATACACCACCGCAAGCAGGCGCTATGTTGTTCATGATGGGGGTAGGAGCAATCCTCGGGTACGCCATCAGCGGGCCATTAGGCGATCGGTATGGCGCGCCACGGATGATTTTGTATGCCCAACTCGTGCTCATTGCGACGCTGAGTGTCTTTGTCGGTGCTCCGGTGATTACGCAGCAACCGATTGTCGCGCTGCTCTACTTGTGCTTCAGTCTCGGTGCAGCGTTCAATGTGATTTTGCTGCCACAAGCACGTACGCTCTTTTCTGCACAGATGAGCGGCAGGGCAGTGACTGCGTTGAACATTTTTGGATTTATCGGGGCGTATTTTTTCCAACGCACGATGGGCTACGTCATTGAACTCCAAGGCAAAAACAGTGCAGGGCACTATGGTACACTCGGATATCAGTACGCATTCGCGATACCATTAATCTGTGCGATCATCGCATTGATAAACTATCTGCCGTTAGTACGTGCTCAACAGCTGAAAGGATAACCCCCATGCCTACGCTTACCATCAATGGGAAGTCGTTCACCGTCGCCGCTGGCACACGATTGGTCAACGCAATCGAAGACAACAACGTGAATATCGGCCATCGCTGCGGTGGCAAGTCGAAATGCACATCATGTCGTGTCGTGTTTTTGGCCGGCGAACCAACTACGATGACCGCAGCAGAACATGCCAAACTGACCGAGAAGGGCATGCTCGGCACCATGCGTCTCTCGTGCCAAATTGTGGTTGATGCGGACATGACGATCGAGCCACAGATGACCCTCGAGTCCGTAGCCGATTGGACCGACACCGGCCCACGCTGCCTCGACGCAGTCGAGCCCGATGCGCTCGTTCGGCCAACATCGTCCTTCTAAATCCCACGAAAAGACCCCAGCGCAGGTAATGCGCTGGGGCCTTTTCTTTTCGTCGAACCCTACGCAAGCACTGCTTCGTAGATTGTCCACCCGATATACACCATAGATAGTGCACTCACGAGCCCAACAATGATCCAGACGACGACACGATGAAAAGGTGAATTCGTGTACTGCCCCATGAGCTCTTTGTTGTTGACTAGCGATACGATGGCAACCAACTCAATTGGCAATAGCAGTCCATTGATGACATAGACACCCACCAGCACATCAATCAGCGGGAGCCCCGGTATCAGCGCAATAACGGCACCCAATACAATCAATACGGTAAAGACACCCATAAAGATCGGTGCTTCTTGCCAGCTTCGAGACACACCACGTTCAAAACCCAACGATTCACTCAGCATGTAGGTAGTGGCCAACGGCAAAATCCCTGCAGCGAGCAACGATGCGCCGAGCAACCCGATGCCGAACAGGATTTCTGCGTAGTCTCCAGCAATCGGGGCCAATGCCCGTGCAGCATCCTGCGCCGTGGTAATGACAATATTCAGTGGATGTAAGGTCGCTGCCGTTGCGATGATGATGCAGGCAGCCACAACGCCCGCTATCACCGTCCCAACCAGAACGTCTATGCGTGTATAGCGATAATCGTTGATCGACACACCTTTTTCAACGACCGCAGACTGCACATAGAGTTGCATGTACGGAGAAATGGTCGTACCCACGAGTGCGACGACGATTTTGATGTAATCACTCTCTTGAACGATTGTCGGTTTGAGTCCATTGATGATTTCATCGCCATTTGGATGCACGATGACCGCTGACGCAATGTACGCCAAGAACACTGCACTCAGGATCAACAACACCTGCTCCACCCGCGAGTAGGAACCACGCGTAATCAGCAACCACATGACAAATGCTGCGACAGGCACCGCAATGTAGCGACTAATCCCAAACAACTCTGCAGCAGCAGCAATCCCCACAAACTCCGACACAATAATGCCGGCATTTGCAAACAAAAGCGTGCACATGATGAGTGCAGTGACACGGATGGGGAAGTTTTCGCGGGCGAGATCGGCAAAACCCTTGCCCGTGACCGCACCGAGACGGGCTGACATTTCTTGGACAATGGCAACTGCTATCGTTATCAACACCATGACCCACAACAGACTGTAGCCGTAGGTTGCGCCGGCAGATGCATATGTTGCAATCCCCCCAGCGTCGTTCCCGGCACTGGCAGCAAGCAACCCTGGCCCAATCGCCGCTATGTACGGCCACCACGATCTGCGCATACCACGGACGAATTTGCGCCATGGCGAGAGGGTCTCGTTTTGTATCCGCATGACGCCCCTTCCTATCCGAAATTTCTCGACCCGCGTCGATGCCAAATATCCGGCAGTAACACAGCAAGCGCGTCATCGACACTGACTGCACCGACCAGCATCCCATCAGAATCAACGACCGGCACAGCAGTCAAATTGTATTCTCCCAGCACACGTGCTGCGTTCTCCGAAGGGTCATCCACATGGATGGTAGGAACTTCCTCCAGGATGTCACGTAACGGAACGGCCGAACCCGTCACGAGGAGCTTCGGGATGCGCACAATGCCAATCAACCGTGCACCAATACCATCCATCCCCTCTTCTACATCGTTGTGTTCGACGACATAGATCTCGGTCAACGGGTCTGGCAGCTCTTCGCGGGCACGTAATCCACGA
>CANHPK010000201.1 GCA_947462525.1 Roseiflexaceae bacterium
ATCGACCATGAGGGGCATGATGTGGCACGCTGGCTCAACGCCAAGGGCATCGCAGCGGTGGTGCTCGAGTATCGCTTGATCCCCACACCAGAGGATCCGGAAGAGCACGCAGCCACGTTTTCGGCCAAGTTGTCGGATCCCGCATGGATGCGTAAATTAGCAGCAGATCACGATCCATTAATGCGAGCAGATGTCCACCAGGCAATCCGACGCACGGGGGCAATGGCAGCGACGTGGGGAATTCGCAGCGACCGCATCGGCGTGATGGGCTTTTCGGCAGGCGGGCACGTGGCAATCACGGCGACGTTGCATCACGATGCCGACTGCCGGCCGGATTTTGCAGCACCCATCTACCCGGTCTGGTTCGAGGCGATTGAGGTCGATGCCCATGCGCCGCCGTTGTTCATGGCATTGGCCAATAACGACGAATTCGGCGAGTTGATTTTTGCGACGGTGCGGCGGATGCAGGCAGCGTGGATGACAGCCGGCGCGCCGGTCGAGGTGCATGCGTATGCCGGCGGCGGTCATGGATTTGGCATGATGACGCGCAATCTGCCGTGTGATCGGTGGATCGAGCGCTGGTACGAATGGGTCGTGTCGATTGGGATGGTCACTCCGCGTACGCGGTGAGGAGGTGTTTTGTGCGGCGCAGAACAGTCATCAGTATGGGCGCAGGGGCAGTCCTGAGCGCCTGTACACGGGCGCTGCCCGCCCCACAACCCACCGTTCCACAGGCCGCAGCCGCGTGGACGGTGCAGCGCGTCGACGCAACGCCGATCGTCGCGGGGCAGCTTTTCGCCTGTATCGTGACCATGCCGACCTCACCCACCGCACGCTATGCTGGTGACCCAATCTGGGTCGAAGCGACTGCCGGTGCGACACTGGTGCGCGGCGCGGTCTTTTGGTATCAGGATTACGATGAGCAGACGCTCGCTCCGCAGGGCGAACCACACTGGCGTGTGCACTTCAATCTGCCCCGCGCGGGCACCTGGGAGATCCGTGTGCAGACCAGCCCGCCGTTGCAGGTCACGGTGGCCGACGGCGCGACGCGGCGTGGGTTTGTGCGTACCGCGGGCGGTGGTTTCGTCTACGACGACGGCACCCCGTTCATCCCCATTGGGCTCAACCTGGGCTGGTCGACGAGTCCTGGGGCGCAGGTATTGGCCGATTATCGGCAATGGTTCGATGCATTCGCGGCCAACGGGGGCAACGCGTGCCGTATCTGGATGGCTTCGTGGTCGTTCGGTATCGAATGGCGCGACACGCCGCTCGGCGACTATACGGCGCGCCTGCGGCAGGCGTGGCTCCTCGATCGGGTATTGGCACTCGCCGCCGAACGGGGGATTGTGGTGATGGTGACGTTGCTCAATCACGGGGCATTCAGCACCAGTACCAATCCCGAGTGGGATGATAATCCCTACAACCAGCGCAACGGTGGACCGTTGGCGAATCCGGCAGCGTTTGTAACCGACCCAACTGCTCAGCAATTGTTTGCCCAGCGGGTGCGCTACGTCGCGGCGCGGTGTGCAGCCTCGGCAGCGCTCTGGTGTTGGGAGTGGTGGAACGAAGTCAATTGGACACCCATCCCCGAAGAAGCATTGACCCCCTGGTTTATGCAGATGAACGCCGTCCTCGCCGCCGCAGATCCCTACGCACACCCCATTACCAGTAGTTGGTCGTCGGCCGGTGATGCGCGTCGCTGGGAGCAGCAGCCGCTGGCGATTGCCCAGCATCATCTGTATGGCGGCGACGATGTGGTGCGGTCGCTCAACAGTACGCGCATTGCCCTCAAATCGCTGGCGGGGCGGCAACCATTGCTCCTCAGCGAGGTCGGCTGGAGCGCCGGCGGGGCCAATCCAGTCAGTGCCATCGAGGCCGTTCACCTGCACAACGCCGTCTGGGCGCCGGTTTTTATGGGGTTTGCGGGGCCAGGCATGTATTGGTGGTGGGACACGTGGATTGCGCCGACGGCACAGTGGGGCGTGTTCCGTGGGATAGCGCGCTTTGTGGCGCAACAAAACCTCACAAACTACCGTCCTTTCCGCCCTACAGGATTCGCAGGGGTCGCGTTGGGGTTGCGCAACGACCGTGAAGTGCTACTCTGGCTACGGGCTGGCACCTACACTGCGAGCGATGCGCAACGTACCTATCTCGATGAGAACGGTCAGTCTGATTGGGCGTACTCCGTACCGATGCAGTCTCTCGAACCGATGGTACTCGCACCGCTCATCGATGGGGTGTATGCGGTGACATGGTTTGACACACGGACAGGGGAATGGGGCGCGACGGCGAGTCTGACTGCGGTCGATGGGGCGGGCGAGCTGGCGATTCCCGATTTTGTCAATGATTGTGCGGTCCGGCTGGTGCGTAAAGAAGTGTAGTGTGCGTGGGGGCATGATGAACGAATATGCAGTAATTGGGTTTGGGGCAATGACCGGGATTGCGTTGAGTTCGGCGGTGGGATTCCGCATCTTCCTGCCGTTCCTGGTGGCTGCTATTGCCACCAAGCTGGGGATTCTCAATGTCGCACCGGATTTTGCATGGCTCGGCAGTTGGCCCGCGTTGGCGGTGCTGTCTGCGGCATCGCTGAGCGAACTTGTGGCCTATTACATCCCTGTGCTTGATCATGCGCTCGATGTCATTGGCGCACCCGCAGCCGTGGTTGCCGGGACGTTGTTGACTGCGTCGATGGTCGTCGGGATGGACGACTGGTTGCGTTGGTCATTGGCGCTCATCGCGGGCGGTGGCGTCGCAGGCGCACTCCATACAGGGATGGCAACCATCCGCGGGGCATCGACGGCGACAACCGCCAGCATTGCCAACCCGGTTATCGCGACTGGTGAGGCTGTCGGTGCGACGGCGACCGCAGTCAGCGCATTGGTGCTGCCGGTGGTCGTCGTGGTGCTCGCCGTCATCGCGATTGTGGTGATGGGGAGCTTTATCATGCGGCGCATTGGTAGGAAGCGGGCATGAGTACCGAGCGCATCTACCTCAATACCCCACAGCAGACGCACCTGGTGACCACGGTCGTGGCTACACGTCCCGGGGCTTTCGCGGTTGCCGCATCGCCGTTTTTTGTGGGTGGGGGTGGCCAGCCAGTGGACACCGGCGTGGTCAGTGTCGACGGTGCCAATCAGCGCATCGAGCACGTTGAGGTCGATGCCGAAGATCATATCTGGCACCACAGTGCTGCGGTAGTCGTGCCGGGGCAGGCCGTTGATCTCGTTGTCGACAAGCAGCGCCGGCGCACCATCTCGCGTTATCACACGGCGTTGCATGTGCTCAACACACTGGCATTGACACACTATCAGGCATGGATCACGGGTGCGCAGATGACCGAAGCGTACGCCCGTATCGACTTCGCCATCGAATGGCTCGATCCGGTCATGTTGGCTGACCTCGAAGCACGTATGAATGCCGTCTTGGTGGCGTATCACCCGGTACAGTATCGGTATGTGTCGGTGGCGGAGTTTGCGCAACGCAGTGATCTGCTCCGCACGAAAAATGTCCAACCGCCGGCCTACCGTGGTCAGGTGCGAGTAGTCGAAATCGAAGGATTCGATGCGCAGGCGTGTGGTGGGACACACGCCGAAAGTACCCACGAAGTCGGCCCGTGCTGCATCTACAAGAGCGAAAACAAAGGCAAACAAAACAAGCGGCTCTATATCCGCTTCGCCTAGCGGTCGCTCAGGAAGCGCTCGGTGTACCCGGGCAGGGCCAACATACACGATTCGTTTTGGCCGAACCACGCATACCGATTGCGGGCCACCCAGCGGTATATCGGGTCACGCACGAAGCGTGGGATGATGCGGAGCATGGCGAGGAAGCGCACCGGGCCAGGCAGGACGCTGACGAGCATGAGTGCCGCATCACTCTCTTGGTAGGCTATGCTGTCGTGGATCAACACGACACTGCCGAGCGCAGAAGCATCGATACCGTATCGTGCACACAACTGTGTCCCAATCGGTGACTGGAGCGACGCAAATTGAATGCGTGCAGCAGGATCACGTGGAATGACCCATTGCACGACGCCGGCGCAGAGATTACAGACCCCATCAAAGAGAAGAATTGTGTGCATACCACATCCTTTCTGACGGTACGATACCATGGACGTGTGAACGATTGATGAGCATGAGGAGGACGTGATGGCGTGGATTCGCATGATTTCTGAGAGCGAAGCAGAGGGCGAGCTCAAGGCAGAATACGCCGGTGCAATGGAGCCCTGGGGTGGTGTCGACAACATCATGAAGATCCACTCGCTTAATGTGGCGACGCTCAAAGCGCACATGCTGTTGTACGTGACGGTCATGCGTGGCCCATCAGATTTGTCGCGGGCGCAGCGCGAAATGATTGCCGTGGTCGTGTCGACCGCCAATCATTGCCACTACTGAATGACCCATCATGGACGGGGTCTCCGTCGCTTAACCAAAAACCCAGCATTGGTCAGCCAGCTCAAAAAAGATTGGCGGCGG
>CANHPK010000202.1 GCA_947462525.1 Roseiflexaceae bacterium
CAATTGCCTTGGGTAAGGCAACACGTCTAAGGAGTATAGCATTGTGCGTTGGGTTCGTCAACCGTGCGGCAAACCGTCATCTGTGCCATCAGGTATACTCTGTCCATACATCCGTCTGGAGGAAAAATCGTGCGTCAAGGGACAATCGTTGCCGTAGGTGATTTGGTTTGGGATGTGCTCGTGCAGCCCGACACGTTGCTCTTGCCCGGTGGTGATACGACCGGCAAAATCGCCGTCCAACCCGGTGGCTCTGCCGCCAACGTGGCAGCCTGGATTGCCCGTCTGGGAGGACCTGCCGGCTTCGTGGGGAGTGTAGGCAATGATCCGTTTGGCGATATGATCGTCGCCGACCTCGAACGCGAAGGGGTGCAGTGCGCCATCGCACGGTCGGACAGTCACAATACCGGCGTCATTGCCGTGATGATTGACCGCGGCGGTCAGCGCAGCATGATTACCAACCAGGGGGCGGATTTTTGTCTGTTGCCGAGCGATTTGCCGACTGGCATGCTGACCGATGCGGCACATGTGCACATCACGGCATGGTCGTTGTTCAGCGACCCGCCGCGGGCTGCGGCGTTGGCTGCTGCGCAAATGGCCAAAGCAGCGGGGGCGACGGTGTCGTTCGACCCGGCGTCGTATCAGATGATCCGCGAACTCGGGCATGATCGCTTTGATGCGACGATTGCTGCGTTGCCGGTGGATATCGTCTTCCCCAATCGCGACGAAGGGATGATTTTGACCGGCGAAAAAGAACCGATCCGGATAGCCGCTGCGTTGCGTCGTCGATTCGCCGATGCCATTGTCGTGCTCAAGCTGGATAAAGACGGCTGCTACGTAAGCGGGCCGACGTACCAGGGCTTCCATGCATCACGGGCGGTCGACATGGTCGACGCGACCGGTGCAGGTGACTCGTTCAATGCAGGCTTTTTGGCGCGGTATCTACGCGACGGCGATTTGGCTGCAGCGGCGGAACTGGCCAATGCGTGTGGGAGTTGGGTGGTCAGCCGTTTTGGGGCACGCCCGCCGGTAGATGAAGACTTCCGCGTGCGTAGTGCCGGGTTGATCTAGCACACGACGACGGATGTGGGTACGAAAACCCCGGCGCTGCACCTGCAACGCCGGGGTCGTGTGTGTCTGGGATGGTATGCGCTACTCGTAGCTATAACGGTCTGAGGCACTGAGGATGGTCCCCAGCTTCTGCAAACCAAGGCGCACGCGCGTCTTGATGGTGCCCAGCGGGCGAGACAGTTGATCGGCTATTTCTTGGTGCGACAAGCCACCGAAGTAGGCCAGTTCGATGCATTCGCGCTGTGCAACCGGCAAGACCGCAATTGCGTCTTTGATGACGCGGCGTTGTTCGTTGGCCAGCGCAGTGGCTGGCACATCGACGTGTTCGTCGACGAGCTGTTGGATGACTGGATGCGTCTCGTCGTCGTAGACCGGATTGGGGCGTACCTTCATGCGGCGCATCTCGTCGATGCACAGGTTGTGCGCAATCCCAAAAATCCACTGCGCCACACGACCGCGTTCGCGCTCGAAGCTACTGCTCCGTCGCCAGACGCGCCAAAAAACCTCTTGGACGACTTCTTCGCTTTGCTCACGCTGCTTGAGGATGCGGAAGGCCATCCGGTAGACAACGGTCGCATAGCGGTCATAGAGCACCTCGAGCGCCTGTGCGTCGCCGGCACCGACCCGTTGGATCAGATGCTGGTCGTCGACATCGGTCGCCGAAATGCTATTAACCGGTGTGATTGGTGCCGGTATTGGTGTACTGATGGGTTGGGTTATTTCGTGTACCGTCATCGCGACGTGCTCCTCGGTGCAATTGCACGTCCATAGTATATGAGATTTTTCACGGCGTGTCAACATTTTGCCCAGCATTTGCAAATGCTCAGCAATACCTCACGAATACCTCCACAGTGGGTTGGCGTTGATTGTAGTGCGTAATCTGTACTTTGGCATATCAATGCAACGCATCCATGTTGCACAGGTTTGCAACATGGATGCACAGGTTTTGGCGTATGACAGGTGGGAGGGGAATCAGGCAGATTCGAGGATGATGGATTCGTGGCCTACTTTGGTGCGGAGGACATCCGACAAACTGATGGGATCACGCACCGCGCCGCGCATGCGCAGGATGACATTGCGTTCGTCGACAGGCAGGTGGATCATCAGGGTCGCCGCGTTGGCGGTGGGACTGGTGCGGTAGTCTTCGGTAATCGCGTAGATTTCTTGCATGAGTTGGACGGCACTCTCGGTGTCGTCAAAGTAGGGGAAGTAGAGACGGATGACCTGCAGGGGTTCGTCCGAGACGTGCTCGACCGGGGCAGGTGGCGGGGTCGGTTTGGATTGGGCGCCGTTGCGAGCGCCGGTGCGAATGACGTCGCCGGAGTTGGATTTGGGCGGGTATTTGCGCTCGGGTGGGTTACTCATTGCGGCTCCTGTCGAGGGTGTGGCGACGGGCGGACGGGTCGGTTCGGCGCGTGGCGTCGGGCTATACGATGGTGCAGGAGTCGCTACCGGAGCGGTGCTCAGGGATTCGGTAGGGTCCGTCGTGGCGGCGGGCTCGTGGTGTTCGACGAAGGCCAGTGCTTCGACCTTGTCGACCATGAGTTGCATGCCTTCGTTGCGGCGGTCGAGTTTGCCGATGATACGTACGACGGCGTCGTCACGCAACAGGGCACGATGCTTTTCGAAGGCCTTGGGGAAGACGACGAATTCGATGGCTGCTTCGCGGTCTTCGAAGGTGCCGACGAACATGGTGTCGCCCTTTTTGGTCTGCATGGTCTTGGTGGCCGAGAGCATGCCCGCAAAAATGAGCGGTTGGCCGACATGGTCGTCGCTGATGGTGCCGAGTGATGTGACGTCACTCAAATCGACGTCGCGCAGGGCTTGGACGACGGGGTGGTCAGAGCTGTACATGCCGAGGAGTTCTTTTTCCCATGTCAGGAGTTCGCGCATATCGGCACGTGACTCGTTGATGACGGGGAAGGCCACAGCGCTCATGCGCACGGCGTCGTCTTGGGCAGCGCCACCTCCGAGCAGGTCGAACAGACTCGATTGGCCCGTGGCGCGGGCTTTTTGGGCCGCAGCGCCGGCGTCGATGACTTGGTCGAGGACCGCGAGCTTTTGGCGGCGCGTGCCTGCGAGTGCATCGAAGGCGCCGGCCTTGATGAGACTCTCGACGACACGTTTGTTGATGAGCTTGGCGTCGACCCGATCGCAGAAATCTTCGAGGCTGGCGAACGGCTGGTCTGCACGCGCCGTCACGAGCGCCTCGACCGGGCCTTCGCCGACGTTCTTGATGGCCGCCAGGCCGAAGCGGATGCCGCGCTCCAGCGCGGCATCGTTTTCGCCCTGCTGATCGAGGTCCTCGATCGAAAAATCTGACTGACTGGCGTTGATGTCTGCGCGGAGCACCGCGACACCCAGTTTGGCGCATTCGTTGACGGCTTTGGCGACGTCTTCGATCTGACCGGCCGAGGCCTTGAGCACGGCAGTCATGTATTCGACGGCGTAGTGCTGCTTGAGGTAGGCAGTCTGGTAGGCGAGGAGGCCGTACAGGGTGGCGTGGGGGATGTTGAAGGAGTAGCCGGCGAAGGGGATGATGAGTTCCCACAGTTGGTCGGCTTGGGCTTGGGTCAGCCCGTTCTTGAGGCAGCCCTCTTTGAAGCGGGGCTCTTCGGCGGCCATGGTGTCGCGTTGCTTTTTGCCGATGGCCTTGAGGACGACATAGGCTTGACCGAGTGTGTAGCCCGACACGACCTGCAAGAGCTGCATGATCTGCTCTTGGTAGACGATGACGCCGTAGGTGTTCTCGAGGATGGGTTTGAGAATGGGGTGCAGATATTTGATGTTGCGCGGGTTGTTTTTGCCTTGGATATAGACGGGGATCTGGTCGAGCGGACCGGGCCGATAGAGGGCCACCATGTTGTAGATATCTTCGACGCGGTTGGGTTTGAGTTCCTTGAGGTAGCGCACCATTCCGGCGGATTCGAGCTGGAAGACGTTGACGGTCTCGCCGCGGCTGAGGGACTCGAAGGTGCGGGCATCGTCGAGGGGGATGTGGCGGAGCTCCATCGGGGTGGTCTGACCGGCGCTGATGAGGCTGAGTGCCTCGGCGACGATGGACAAATTGCTCAGCCCGAGGATATCCATCTTGAGCAGGCCGATTTTGGCCAGCGTGGGGCCTTCGTAGGCGGCCATCAGGGAGTTTTCGTCTTTGGTGGTGCGCTGCAGGGGCACAATCGAATCGAGCGGATTGCGCGAGACCACGACGCCACAGGCATGGGTACCCACGTTGCGCATCCGGCCTTCGATTTTTTGGGCCCAGTCGACGATTTGTTGGACCTCGCTGCTCGAGTCGTAGAGCTGGCGGAACTCGGCGGTCTTGAGCTCTTCGGGCTTGGCGAGGGCGTCTTTGAGGGTCAAATTGGGATTGGTGGGGATGAGTTTGGC
>CANHPK010000203.1 GCA_947462525.1 Roseiflexaceae bacterium
TGCATGGTCGCAATGCGCACCGCAGGGGCAGCACGCAGGAGGCGGGCGCTGGCGTCGTCGAGGCGCATGTCCAGCTCTGCAGCGGTATTGGCGACGTGCAGTGCCATCGTGTAGCGCAGGTTCGTGAGGTGCTGAACAATGTCCGCGCGGTTGGGGGTGGCTGCCGTTGCAGCGTAGGTCGGCGTCGCTGCGCGCACATCCGCGACGACATCAATGAGTGTTGTATCGACTTCGTGGCCGACGCCGCTGATTACTGGCACGGGGGCGCGTAGGACTGCTTTGGCGACGACCTCACTGTTGAATGCAATCAGGTCCTCTGCAGCGCCACCGCCACGCACAACCAGGATCACATCGAGGTCTTCGGCGTATAACAAATCCAGTGCCGCTTCGATTTCGCTCGGGGCAGTCTGACCTTGGACGGTGCAATGCGCAAGGACGAGTTCGACGCATGGATACCGGTTTTGGATGGTTGATAAGACGTCTTGCAAGGCCGCCCCGGTGCGTGACGTGGCTATCCCGATGCGCCGTGGGAAGGCGGGCAACGGCCGTTTGCGGGCGAGCGTTGCATAGAGCGTCATGAGCCGTTCGAGCTCAATAGCCCGTGCATCGGTGCCTGCTTCGCGGATGTCGTCGATGATGAACGACACTTCCGAGCGTGCGCCATAGAAATCGACGCGACCGTGCAAATGCACAATCGCGCCTTCGGCGGGTCGTTTGAGGCGTGCATTGACTGTGCGCCAGCACGACCCGCGCATCGTCACATCGCCTTCTTTGAGAGAGAGGTACCAATGACCGCTGCTCGCCACGGTGAGGCTCACCAAGGTTGCTTCGACCCATATGTCGCGGAGCAACTGGTCATTGAGCAGTGACTTGACGATATGGGCAACGTGCGACAGCGGCGTTGGGCGCATCACTAGGCGGTCGGTTCGATGATCATCAACGGCTGGCCGAATTCGACAGGCTGGCCATTTTTGACCAAAATTTTGATGATACGACCCGAAACGTCGCTTTCGATTTCGTTCATCATCTTCATGGCTTCGACGATACACAAGCGGTCACCCGACTTGACGCTGTCGCCTTCGTTGACGAAGGGCGGGTCTTTGGGGGTGGGCGTTGCATAATAGGTGCCGACCATCGGTGAGGTGATGGTATGGCCGCTGATGATAGGCTCGCTGACGGCCGGTGTGCCCGTAGGCGCTGCTGCAACGGGATTGGCTGCAGGCTGCATTTGCATCATGTGTGGCATCGAGGATTGCATCATAACGGGGGCAACAGGGGCATGGCCACGTTTGATGCGCAACCGCGATTCACCACGTTCGATGGTGAGTTCGTGGATTTCGTTCTCTTTCACGAGCTTCAATAATTCACGGACTTCGTCGATGGCGAATGCGTCTGAGGTGTGCGATTCGTTGCCCATATGCTCCGTTACTCCACAATGATTGATTAAGCCACTACTGACCACCATTATACCACCGTGTGTCATGCATTGGCTGTGCTGTCGAGGACCCAGTCGAGGGCGTGGAGGTACCCACGCCAACCCAACCCGGCGATTTGGCCCGTCGCAATCGGCGCAATGACCGAATGATGGCGGAACGGCTCGCGTTTGTAGACGTTCGAAATGTGGACCTCAATAATGGGAACGCTGACGGCACTCAATGCATCACGTATCGCATAGCTGTAGTGGGTGAACGCACCGGGGTTGATAATGATCCCACCGATTGTCTGTTGGTGTTGCTGGATGGTGTCGATGATGACACCTTCGTGGTTGGACTGCACGAAGTCGATATCGACACCGCGCGCTGCGGCACGGTCACGCATGGCGCGCTCGATATCGGCCAACGTTGTAGCGCCGTAGATATGTGGCTCCCGCGTGCCAAGCATATTGAGGTTTGGACCGTTCAAAACAAGAATGCGCATGCACGTTCCCTTTCGTATAGGGCAAAGCGTACCATATTTTGGGAACCCCCAAATGGACTGGTCACCGGCACTCAAACACATTTCTAACGCGCAAGTCCTTGCGGCACCTCTGCAAATCTATACAATGAAAACAACAACACCAGGGCATACCACGATGGGCATACCGAGCGATATGTCCTGGGCGTGACAGAAAGTAGGATTTTATGAGCAAGATTGTTGGTATCGATTTAGGAACGACGAACTCGTGTGTGGCTGTCATGGAAGGCGGCGACGCCGTCGTTATCCCGAGTTCCGAAGGCAACCGGACCACACCTTCGATTGTGGCGTTCAGCAAAAGCGGCGAACGATTGGTCGGCCAAACCGCCAAGCGCCAAGCGACGATCAACGCAGAAAATACGCTGTACTCCGTCAAGCGCTTCATTGGTCGCACCTATGACGAAATCGCCAAAGAGCGCGAGATGGTCCCGTACAAGGTCAACAAGGGCAATCGCAACGATGTGCGTATCGTCTCGAGCAACACCAATAAAGAATACGCCCCCCAAGAAATATCCGCTATGGTCCTCCAAAAGCTGAAGGCAGACGCCGAGGCATATTTGGGTGAACCAGTGACCAAAGCCGTCATCACCGTGCCGGCATACTTCAACGACAGCCAGCGCCAGGCGACCAAAGACGCAGGCAAAATTGCCGGTCTCGAAGTCTTGCGCATCATCAACGAACCAACCGCTGCCGCATTGGCATATGGGCTCGACAAAAAGAAAGACGAAACCATTCTGGTCTTTGACCTTGGTGGTGGTACCTTCGACGTGTCAGTGCTCGAAGTCGGTGATGGCGTTGTTGAAGTCAAAGCCACCAACGGTGACACACACCTCGGCGGTGACGACTACGACCAGAAGGTCGTCGAGTGGATGATCGAAGAATTCCGCAAAGACCAAGGCATCGATTTGGGCAAAGATCGCCAGGCGTTGCAACGTCTGAAGGAAGCCGCCGAAAAGGCCAAAATCGAACTGTCGAGCATGTCTGAGACCGAGTTGAACTTGCCGTTCATCACGGCAGATGCCAGTGGTCCCAAGCACTTGCAGATGCGCGTGAGCCGCGCCAAGTTCGAACAGTTGACGGCCAGTCTGACCGAGCGCCTGCGTGGTCCGGTCACCCAGGCCCTCAAAGATGCAGGGTTGCAGGCGAGCGCACTCGACGAAGTCGTGCTGGTCGGTGGTTCGACCCGTATGCCGGTGGTGCAGGAGTTGGTACGTAAGCTGACCAACAAAGAGCCCAACAAGAGTGTCAACCCCGACGAAGTCGTTGCCATTGGTGCTGCGATCCAGGCAGGTGTGCTGGGTGGCGATATAAAGGACGTGGTGTTGCTCGACGTGACGCCATTGTCGTTGGGGCTCGAAACGCTGGGTGGTGTGATGACGCGTCTCATCGAGCGCAATACTACTATTCCGACCCGCAAGAGCGAAATTTTCTCGACCGCAGCAGACAACCAGACGGCGGTGGACATCCACATCATGCAGGGTGAGCGCGAATTGGCGACCCACAACATGACATTGGGTCAGTTCCGTCTCGAGGGGATTGCATCTGGCCCCCGTGGGACGCCCAAGATCGAAGTGACCTTCGACATCGATGCCAACGGTATCCTCAACGTGTCGGCCAAAGACCAGAACACGGGCAAAGAGCAACGCATCACGATTACGGCAAGCACCAATCTCAACAAGGACGAAGTCGATCGGATGGTACGTGATGCGCAATCGCATGCCGAAGAAGACAAATCCAAGCGTGAGATGATTGAGCTGAAGAATCGTTCTGACAGTCTTGCGTACGACAGTGAAAAAACACTGAATGAGATTGCATCGAAAATCGATGCAACGATGGTCGAAAAGATTCGTACGGTGATTGCAGAACTGCGTACCGCTATCGGGAACGAGAACGAATCACTGATGAAGAGCACCGGCGAAGAACTTGCCCAGTTGATGGGTGAAGCATCCCAGCAGGCTGCAGCTGCAGGTGATTCGGGAGCCAAACCCAAGGCAAACGACGATGTCGTCGACGGCGAATACACGGTCGATTAACGTGCATTGAGACGGGGCACGGCACTTGTAAGAGTGCCGTGCTTTTGTTTGGTTTGTCTCTGCAAAATTACAGAGTACGATGCGATAGAGCGAGCTTCTCTCAAGAAAACCGTAGCTAAAGGTATTCTTAACGCTAGTAAAAAAATCTCACCAACTATGCGGTGTGGTATAATCTCGAGAGTGTCCAACCGTGAGACAACGGAGTACATGGTATTGGTAGACGTGATTGTGGTACTGTGTGTGTCGCTCTATGCGGTACTCGGGTTTTACTGGGGGGCTATACGCCAGCTCGTGGCTCTCACGAGTGTGGTCGCTGGGCTCGTCGTCGCCGGCAGGATAGGGATACCCTTCTCGCATTTTGTGGCGATTATTGTCCCATCCCAGCATGGTGCTCTCCTCGTGTCTGTCGTGCTTTTGCTTTTGCTGGTGAACGGTAGTGCGAGTTATCTTGCTTCGGTGATTCAGCA
>CANHPK010000204.1 GCA_947462525.1 Roseiflexaceae bacterium
CGACGCCCTTCGTACCGTCCAAGAGCCCGAACTCGGCGGCGATCTCGTATCGCGCAAAATGATCAAAAACATCGTCATCACCGGCGACAAAGTCAGTTTTGCGGTCGAGCTCACCACCCCTGCCTGCCCGCTCAAACACGAAATCCGCATGTCCTGCGAAGACGCTGTCCACACCCTCGCCGGCGTCGCACGTGACCATATCACCATCGAATTCACCGCCCAAGTCCGCACCCACGGTGGCGTGATGGACAAAGCCGCTATCCCCGGCGTGAGCCATGTCATCGCCGTTTCGGCTGGCAAAGGCGGCGTCGGCAAATCCACCGTCGCCGTCAATCTCGCCATGGCGTTGGCGGCCGAAGGTGCGCGGGTCGGGTTGCTCGATGCAGACATCTATGGCCCTTCACTCCCATTGATGATGGGGGTCACCGGTCAGCCAGCTGCCGAGACCGGTCCTGACGGCCAGCCACGGATGCAACCGTTGCTGGCGCATGGCATCAAGGTGATGTCGGTCGGCTTTTTGGTCGACGACAGCCAACCAGTGATCTGGCGCGGCCCCATGGTGTCGCAGTTGTTACGCCAGTTCTTGTATCAGGTCGAATGGGCACCCCTCGACTACCTCATTATCGACATGCCTCCGGGCACGGGTGATGTAGCGTTGACGTTGGCCCAGTCGTTGCAAAATGTCGGCTTGACCGGTGCCGTAACCGTGACGACACCACAGCAAGTCGCTGCCATTGATGTCATCAAAAGCATGGAAATGTTCCGTAAGGTCAATGTCCCCCTGCTTGGTATCATCGAAAACATGGCCTACTTCATTGCCCCTGACACAGGTGCCCGCTATGACATTTTTGGTGCGGGCGCAGCCAAAGGCCTCGCCGAACGCCTCGGTGTCCCGTTGCTCGGCCAGATCCCCCTCGGCATGAGCATCCGTGCCGGTGGCGACGACGGCAAACCGGCTGTCCTCAGCGGCAATGCCGACGCATATGCAGACGTCTTCAAGACCATCGCGCAGCAATTGGCGGCCCGCGTCAGTGTGTTGGAACACGTCTAAAACAAACTTCCGGCGCATGCACCACTGCGGAGCATGCGCTTTTCTTGGCAGCGATTGTTCGCAGAGTGAGAATGGCTATGCACAACGAAGAATCACGCCTGCACCCCATTACCTTTATCGATCCTTTGGCCATCGATCGCCCGACCTACGACCGTACCGTGCCCGCACGCGATAGTTACCAGCGCCGCATCGATTATCTGCGTATTTCGTTGACCGATCGCTGTAATCTGCGTTGCGTCTACTGCATGCCCGAGGTGGGGATGCAGTTCATGCCCAAAGACGAACTGCTCAGCAACGAAGAGCTGTTGCGGGTCGTCAATGCGTGCGCGCAGGTCGGCTTCCGCAAAATCCGGTTGACCGGTGGTGAACCGACCTTGCGGCGCGATCTCGTGTCGCTGGTCGCTGCCATCAAAGCGGTACCGGGTATCGAACATATCGCCATGACCACCAACGCGGTCAAGCTCGCGCCCATCGCGCACCAACTCAAAGCCGCAGGGCTCGATCGCGTCAACATCAGCATCGATTCACTCGATCCGCAACGCTTTGCACAGATGACCCGTGGTGCCAAGTTCGCTGATGTCTGGGCTGGTATCCTCGCCGCCGAGGCAGCAGGTTTGACTCCCATCAAACTCAACATGGTGGTGGTCCGCGGCCTCAACGACCACGATGTCATCGACGTGGCGGCATTGACGCTCACCCACGACTGGGATATCCGCTTCATCGAAGTTATGCCGCTGAGCGGTGTGGCCGATGTCGCCAACGACGGCGTGGTGGCGAGCGCCGAGCTCATCGGTCGCATCGAAAGCGAATTCGGTCCGATCCGCGACCTCGGCATGCACGACGCCGATCCTGCGCATCGCTATCGCATCAATGGCGCCCGCGGACATTTGGGGTTCATCAGCTCGATCAGCGAGCCGTTTTGCAGTACCTGCAATCGTATGCGCCTGACCGCCGACGGCCGCCTGCACCTCTGTTTGCTCCGTGACAACGAGGTCGACCTGCGTGGCGCCTTGCGTTCCGGCTGCGACGACGACGAACTAATGCAAATCATTCGCCATGCGGTCTATCTCAAACCTTGGGGGCACGGACTTCCCGACGGCGTGCTCCCGACGTTGCGTGGCATGAGCAGCCTCGGAGGCTAGCAGAGAATTGGGAATTAGAAATTAGGAATTAGGAATTATTCCTCATTTGTTTGTTTTGTCTTCAAGACATGCAATACGCATGGGTAACCATTCATAATTCATAATTCATACTTCATATTTTTTCAGGAGGTTTTCATGACCGCCAACATCAAATTTGCGACCGACCTGGTGACGTTCTATGCACCAGAATACTGGGGTGGCACGGGCGAAATGAGTGACCTCGAGGGCGTACTGGCGCAGAATGGTTGGAGCCCAGAGCGTTTTTGGGAGCGAATCTTTAGCGACGTCAAAGCAGCCGGGCTCGATGGCTTCGAAATAACCTTCCCTCCAGGGAACTGGCACAGCGCCGTCGAAGCATTTGGTTCGGGAACTGGGTTTGCCGATGCATTGCGACATCACCACCTCGAACTCTGTAGTGGCTACATGTCCAATCGCATCCCCGGCACCACCCGCTACGCAAATATCGCCGACCCATCCGATCACGCAGTCCTTGCCGAGATGGCCGATCAATATGCAGCGTTTTTGGCGACCTGCCGAAGCGACATCATGGTCGTCTCGTTGCCGCTCCGCACGAGCCTACTGGCAGACCAACCGGTCTTTGTCGATACGCGCATGGCACAAACTATTGCAGATGCACTCAACCAGATGGGCTATCAGGCGCGCCGTCGTGGTGTCAAGGTGGCATTGCATCCCGAGGCCTTCAGCATGTTCCGCAATAGTCGCGACGTTGATTTGTTCATGCTTGCGACAGATCCGAGTTATGTCCACTTATGTCCAGACACCGCACAATTTGTTGTGGCTGGCTCAAACCCCATCGATATTGTGGCGCGCCACCGCGACCGAGTCATCTTGACTCATTGGAAGGACGCGACCGGTCCTGCTCCCATCGACACCCCCATCGACGATACCATCTACGACACCCAAGTCCAGTGGTTCGCCGCCGTCGGCCAGGGCGTTGTCGATTGGCCTGCCTGGACCCGGCTCTTGCGCGATATCGACTACCGTGGTTGGGCAGTCTTCGAACTCGACGCCGCGCGCAATCCCGTTGCAGACCTCAAACAAATCATGGCGTACATCAAAAGCTCGCTACAACACATTTACAAGTAGGTATCAGTTATCCAAAACAGCCCACGCTTTTTTGCGTAAACAGCACAGTGACCGTCATCCCTGCTGTGACGTGTGTCGACTCGGTGCCTTGGACGTACTCGCTTACGAGCATGCGTGAGCCGACGCGCAGTGTTGTGCGTGTCGTCATCCCCAGATACTCCACGCGCTCCACCACTGCTTCAATCCCGTCGTTCATGCCCATGCGAATGCTGACGCCTTCGGGACGGACATAACAGTGCACGACAGAACCGATAGGGGCGTTGACAGGAAGTGCAACGTCCCATTCTATGCCTGCATATTCCACACTTGTCCGCGACAACACGGTAGCCTCAAAAAGATTCACTTGCCCCACAAACGACGCCACGAACGGGTTTGCCGGACTCCGATAAATCTCTGCAGGGGTGCCGATTTGCTCAATCCGGCCCTGACTCATCACGACAATGCGATCTGATAGTGTCAGCGCTTCTTGTTGATCGTGCGTTACATAGACCGTGGTGATGCCTAGTTTTTGCTGGATGTCGCGGATTTCACGGCGTAGTGATTCGCGGATTTTGGCATCGAGTGCCGAGAGTGGTTCGTCTAACAACAGCATCGTCGGGTTGTTCGCCAATGCACGTGCCAGTGCAACGCGTTGTTGCTGACCACCCGACAATTGGTGCGGGTAGCGTGTGGCAAAATTTTGCATGTCGATGAGCGCAAGCATATCGGCCACACGGGCAGCGACGGTGTGCTTGTCAGCCCCGGCGATTTTGACACCAAACCCGATGTTTTCGGCGACCGTCATGGTAGGGAACAGGGCATAGGACTGAAAAACCATACCGATATGCCGTTTATGAATGGGTGTGTGCGTTATGTCGTTCCCACCGAGCAAGATTTGACCGGCAGTCGGTTCTTCAAAACCGGCAATCATACGCAGCGTCGTGGTTTTGCCACAGCCACTCGGCCCCAAGAACGAAACGAATTCACCCGGAGCAATCGTCAGATTCGAATCGGCCACTGCTACGGTGGTGCCGAATGATTTTTGTACGCTGCGTAATTCGAGGGTCTGCATCGCTGCTCCTATCGTGGTCTGAGATCACCCTGTCGCGAACCCAACCGCTGCAAAATACCGATGATGCCC
>CANHPK010000205.1 GCA_947462525.1 Roseiflexaceae bacterium
CCAAACCGGGCATGGACGCAGCGAGCGCGGCAGATTCCGCGTCTACCGAGCCGACGAAGTGGGCAATGCATTGCCGGGGGGCAATGTCGTCAAATCCATGGACACCCGATTCCGTGTACTCATGCGTAACTCCGACGGCACGAGTATTGCGCTGGCGTGGCCGCGCACGGGACGGACACACCAAATACGGCTACACGCACATGCCCTCGGGCATCCACTCGTCGGTGACACCAGTTACGGGGCGGGGCAATTAGGCACCGATGCACACCACCTCCATGCATGGCAACTCCAACTGGCCCATCCTATTCACGAAGAAGCGTTGCTCTTGAGCGCGCCGCTGCCAGACTGGTGCACCGTCGATTTGGCAGCTCTGAACGCATCTGCTACTATAGAGGCAGATTAACTTATATACGAGGGCGTGCAAACGCCCTTTTTTGATGCACATATGATCTGGACCATATCGGATTTACACCTTTCGGGGGTCAATCCAAAACCAATGGACATATTTGGGAGCCGTTGGCGCAATCATCCGGAGCGAATCGCTGCCGCATGGCGGCGCGCAATCAAACCGACTGACAGCGTCTGCATTGCGGGAGATATTTCGTGGGCAATGCATATCGACGATGCCATCGTCGATCTCGGCTGGATAGACGCACTTCCTGGCCACAAATACTGCATCAAAGGCAATCACGACTACTGGTGGGACCGAGCGGGGCCTATACGGGCGCGTATGCCCGCGTCGATAACCCTCATCGAGGGTGATGCAGTCGATGCCGGGAATATCGTGGTGTGCGGCTCCCGTGGCTGGAGCGCGCCGGGTATGCCGGGGTTTGACCCGGTCACCGACCAACGCATTTATGCACGCGAGGTCTTGCGCCTCGAACGATCGCTCCAAGCAGCGAAGAAAATCGCCGGCACCCGACCAATTGTTGCGATGCTCCACTTCCCGCCATTTATCGACAAAAAACCGACCGAATTTGTGCGCTTATTTGAGCAGTATCAGATTACAACGTGCCTCTATGGCCACCTGCATCGCAACGAAGATTGGAACAACGCGACGCAAGCGGTCGTAAACGGCACGACATATCAATTGACTGCCTGTGATTATCTTGATTTCACCCCCGTAGCGGTGCGCGGACTCCCCTTTTGAGCGTTCCAATCACGCGAATCCATACCATGTCGAACAGGCGCGAACCCGCTGTGCTATAATGCATTTATCAAAATGTAATCTAAACGTTGTGACAGGGGTGCAGGATGGATGTCGGAGCAGTACAGAATCGTAACATCACAGACGAGATGCGTACGGCGTATTTAGACTACGCCATGAGCGTGATTGTGTCACGTGCATTGCCCGATACCCGCGACGGGCTCAAACCTGTACAAACACGTATTTTGTTTGGTATGTGGGATATGGGGATGCGAGCCAACACCCCCTACAAAAAGTGCGCACGTATCGTCGGTGACGTCCTCGGCAAAATGCACCCACACGGTGACTCTTCCGTGTATGACGCACTTGCTCGTCTTGCGCAACCCTGGAATATGCGCTACCCCCTCGTCGACGGTCAAGGCAACTTCGGCAGCATCGATGGTGACCCACCGGCAGCAATGCGGTACACCGAAGCCCGTCTGTCAGCCATCGCCGAAGAAATGTTGTTCGACATCGAGAAAAACACCGTTGACTTCCGCGACAACTTCGACGGCACGTTCCGCGAGCCCACGGTACTCCCAGCGCGGCTACCCAACTTGCTCCTCAATGGTGCAAACGGCATCGCTGTGGGCATGGCAACCAATATCCCGCCGCACAATTTGGGCGAAATCTGCCGTGCAATTGTCTACCTCATCGACCACGAGGACTGTAGCGTCGAAGACCTGATCAAATTCGTTCCGGGGCCAGACTTCCCCACGGGTGGCCTTATTCTGGGCAACGAAGGGGTCAACGCAGCGTATGCTACTGGCCGTGGCCAAGTCACCATCCGCGCCAAGGCCCACGTCGAAGAAGGCGCACGCAACAGCCACCAAATCATCGTGACCGAGTTGCCCTTCCAAGTCAACAAAGCACGACTCCAAGAGCGTATCGCTGAGCTTGTCCGCGAAAAGAAAATCGAAGGCATTCGCGACATCCGTGACGAATCAGACCGCAACGGCATGCGCGTTGTCATCATGCTCAAACAAGATGCCCAACCACGAAAAGTCCTCAATGCGCTCTACAAGCACACGCAGATGCAAACATCGTTTGGCATCAATATGCTGTCACTCATCGAAGAAGGACGGCAACCACGCCTACTGACCCTCAAGCGCATGCTCCAAGAGTATGTCGATCACCGTCGTATCGTTATCCGTCGTCGGACCGAATACGATCTCGATAAAGCACGGGCACGCGCACACATCTTGGAAGGTCTCAAACGCGCGATCGACATCCTCGACGAGGTCATCCGGACGATTCGTGAGTCACGCTCACGTGAGTCGGCACGGACCAACCTGATGCGAGATTACAGCTTCTCAGAGGCCCAAGCCAATGCCATCCTCGACATGCAACTCGGTCGTCTGGCAGCGCTGGAGCGCAAACGCATCGAAGACGAGCTCGACGAGTTGGTCAAAACCATTCGCGACCTCGAAGAAATCTTGGCAAACGCTGCAAAGTTGAACAGCCTCATCAAGGCAGACCTCAAGTACCTCGAAGAAAAATACGGCGACGCGCGCCGCACCCAAATTGTCTATGGGGTCAATGGTGAAGTCAGCGACGAAGACCTAATCCCTGACACGAAACTCCTGATTACCATGTCGGACCGCGGCTACATCAAGAGCCAACTCCCAGAAGTGTTCCGCACACAGCGGCGCGGTGGTCGCGGCAAAAAAGGCGCTGCCATTCGTGAAGAAGACGTGATGAGTCATATTTTGACCTGCAACAGTATGCACGATTTGCTGTTCTTCACCAACAACGGCCGCGTCTACAAACTCAAAGCACACGAAGTACCGGACTCGAGTCGGACCGCCAAAGGCCTCCCGCTGGTCAATTTGATTGACTTGCAGCCAAACGAACATGTCACCTCAATGCTGTCTGTGCCTGACTACGATCAGGCCAAGTATCTCTTGATGACGACCCGTCGTGGCAAAATCAAGCGGACCCTGCTCGAAGAATACAGCTCGGTGCGGAGCAATGGCCTCATCGCCATTGGCCTCGACGCGGGGGACGAACTCGGCTGGGTAACGACAACCATGGGCGACGAGGACGTGCTGCTTACCACCCGCATGGGCAAAACGCTACGCTTCATCCAGAGCCATGTGCGGCCAATGGGACGCCCGGCGAGTGGCGTCCGTGGCATCGCGCTGCGGTTCGGCGACGAAGTCATCAGCATGGACGTCGTCACCCCCGAACACATGGACACCGCCCAGTTCATTACCATCGGCAAGAACGGCAAGGGGAAACGCACGCCGTTACGCTTGTACCCACGCAAAGGGCGTGCCACCTACGGCGTCAATACGATGATCCTCACCGACGACGACAATGTAGCACTCGCACGTGTCATCTATCACGACATGGTACTGACGTTTATCACGTCGAATGGTATTATTCTGCGCACCGAAGCAAGTCAAATTCGCGTCTGTGGCCGTGCTGCACAGGGCGTGAAGGTCCTCGAACTCGACGAGAACGATACTGTCGTCGCAATGGCCGCTGACGAGCCCGAAGACGACAGCGAAAAGCAGAAGCGTATCTTGGATATCGGCGACATGATCGGTGTTGACATGCTCGAACTCGCAGACGACGACGGTGACGATGCACCAGTGGATGATGCAGAAAGCGCCGAATAAGCCCAACACCAATAGATAGCACAAAAACACCCCGCAGCAGAAATGCTGCGGGGTGTTTGGTACGGTCAAGGATTTAGTTCGGACGGTTCATCTTCTTTTCGTACTCAGCCAATGGCTCGGTCGGTGGCAAATCACTCGAGATCGGTGAGTTGTTGATGACCGCCACATGCTCTGCCATCTTGTAGCCGATACCGCGTACCGTCAGAATCCGTGCCGGCTTTGACGGCTCTTCTTCGATTTTTTCGCGTAGGCGACGCACACACACATCAACAAGGTTAGTCTCGCCGACGTAGTCATAGCCCCAGACTTCTTGAAACAACGTTTCGCGGTCGAACACATCACCCGAGTTGGCAGCAAGGAAGTAGAGCAACTCGAACTCCATCGGGGTCAAGTTGATTTCGACTCCTTTGAGCGATACCCGGTGCCGGGGTGCATCGATTTCGATGTCGCCACAGCGGACCACGGTCGGTGCTTGGCGGTTCTTCATCCCATCGACCCGGCGCAGAATCGCATCGACACGTGCAATGAGCTCTGCGGGTTTGAATGGCTTGGTGATGTAGTCATCACTGCCGAGTTCGAACCCTTGGACCACATCGTCGGTGCCATC
>CANHPK010000206.1 GCA_947462525.1 Roseiflexaceae bacterium
AACGAAATAATCAACGTCTGCCCGTGCCAATCCGAGAGTGCTTGTGCGAGTGATTGACCTGGTTGTGCGACATTCCAATAATCCATCGCTTTGGTGATGTAGAGGTAACTGTTTGCATCAAAACGCTTGTTGAATTTGTCAGCTTGGTGTGTCAAATAGGACTCGACAGAAAACTCGTCTGCCAGCGCGTACGAAGGAGCGGTCGTGTGTTGATATCGCTGCGAAAAGCGCTGTGAGAGCGACGCATCGCTGAGATACGTGATGTGACCAATCATCCGTGCAATCGCGAGTCCGTCGTGTGGAGGGGCATCTGCTCGATAAAACCCTTGACACCAACGCGGGTCGGACATGATAGCGTGCCGTCCGATTGCGTTCCAGGCAATCGCCTGTGCAGAATGCGCTGCGCTCGTCGCCAACAAAATCGCCTTCTGCACGCGGTTTGGATACCGTGCCATCCAGGCCAGTGCTTGGAATCCGCCCATCGATCCACCAGCAACTGCGGCGAGTTGCTCAATACCGAGTGCGTCGATGAGATGAATTTGGGCAGCTACCATGTCTTGGATCGTGACAACGGGGAAATCCGCCTGCCACGGAGATTGGGTGTCGGGATTGATACTGAGCGGACCCGAGCTCCCTTTGCACCCGCCAATAACATTGCTACAGATTACGAAGTAGCGATTTGTGTCGAACGCTTTGCCAGGTCCGACCATCTCGTCCCACCATCCCGGATGCTTCTCATCGGGAGAATGCCGTCCTGCCACATGAGCATCGCCGGACAATGCATGCAATACCAAAATGGCATTGTCACGATTGGTGTTCAGAACACCGTATGTTTCGTACGCCAATACCAGTTCGGCCAACACGCTGCCCGAATCGAGCACCAATGGACGGGTACTGTAAAAGTACTGTGTACGCACAATGCCGATATCTGTTCCGACGATGCTCATGCCATAATCCCTTTGTGTGACTACCCGATAGAAGCGAGTGCCTGATCGATATCAGCCACGATGTCAGAAATGGTTTCGAGACCAATGGATAACCGAATGAAGTCCTCGGTAACGCCGGTAAGCGTGAGTTCGTCCGCGGTGAGCTGGCTGTGTGTGGTCGAGGCAGGGTGGATTGCCAGGCTGCGTGCGTCACCGATATTGGCTACGTGCGAAAAGAGCTTGAGGTTGTTGATAAAGGCAGTGCCGGCTGCGCGACCACCCTTCACCCCGAAGCCCAAAATGCCACTTTGACCTTTGGGCATGTATTTCTGGGCTAACGCATAACTGGGGTGTTCTGCGAGACCCGGATAGCGAACCCACGAAACCTTCGGATGCGCCTGCAAATGCTTCGCCACTGCCAACGCATTGCTACTGTGTCGTTCCATCCGCAACCCGAGCGTCTCGATACCTTGGAGCAACAGAAATGCATTAAATGGACTCAGACATGCGCCCATATCGCGCAGCCCCTGCACCCGTGCTTTAAGGATGTATGCCGGAGCACCGAGGGTGTGATACACCAGCCCATGGTATGACGCATCGGGCGTGGTCATCTCGGGGAACCGTGGAGAATTCCAATTGAACTTGCCGCTATCCACAATGACCCCGCCGATTGACGTCCCATGTCCGCCCATGTACTTGGTTACCGAATGCACAATCAGGTCAGCACCCCATTCGAATGGGCGGCAGAGAAATGGTGTCGCTGTCGTGGCATCGACCATAACCGGAACGCCATACTCGTGGGCAATTGCTGCGATTTTCTCGAGGTCTACGATGTCGAGACGCGGATTACCGACCAATTCGAGGTAGATGAGCTTGGTGCGGTCATTAATCGCCGCACGAAATCCTTCGTGATTGCGTGCATCGACAAACGTCGTCGAAATCCCCATTTTGGGCAACGTATGGCGAAACAAAGCGTATGTCCCGCCGTACAAATCACTCGACGAAATGATGTTGTCGCCAGCACTCGCGATGTTCAACACACCGAGCGTCTGTGCAGCTTGTCCAGATGCCAATGCGAGTGCACCGACACCGCCCTCGAGTGCAGCGATGCGCTGTTCGAGCACATCAGTTGTGGGATTCATCAGACGCGTGTAGATGTTGCCAAATTCTTGCAACCCAAACAAGCGGGCAGCATGGTCTGTGTCGTGAAACTGATACGAAGTGGTCTGGTAAATAGGCACTGCCCGAGCACCGGTGGTGGGATCGGGCGTTTGGCCCGCATGCAATGCCTTCGTTTCGAAGCCCTGCGTATGTTTGTCACTCATGTGTGTTCTCCACAATACAAAAAAATACCCTTGTCTGATGACAAGAGCGGTACGTGGGTACATCTGTCTACCGTGCATTGGTAGTCAGCACGCGCGTCGCTCTCATCGTCCAGATACTCTGCCGGATTTGGCACCGCTGATACCGAGTGGCCGTCACGTCGTCGTGAGTGTGCACACACTTGGTTCTGGTTGCCGAGGCTTCAAAGGGCCGGTCCCTCCACCTCTCTGGATAAGAATTTGCGCTATTCACTTTTCACAATGAGTATACCGGTCACAGGATTGGTTGTCAAACATGCTAGAATAGCGGCACACGAGAGGGCCATAATGCAACACAACGGTTCAGAAAGAGGTCGGCATATACGCGAGCGCATGAGTAATCATGCGCCGTGGGGCGTGATACACCTCGATACGAATCTGCAGATAGCGGGAGTCAATCAATGGGTCCTCGAGACATTCGGTCTTGAGGAACAATCGCTCATCACACAGCACATTTCGTCTTTTCTTACTATTCGTGACAGCGATGTAACTGCATCAATCAATAGTACGGTAGCAGGTGAAGACCAACTGCTCCACTGTTCTCACGTGAAGATAGGCACTGCTTCGGGGCAATGCACACTCCTGATTCGCAAAAACGCAGATAACGGTACTGTCAGCATCGCATTCGCACCCGTACCGTCAGCACCCTCTGAAAACTTGGTTTTGCAAGCGGTTCAGCAGTTTATTGCAGATATTGAACGGCATCAATCGCTCGAATCGCTCAATCAAGCACTCCAAACAAGTCTCAGGTCACTCAATCTGGGCGTTTTCTGTGCGCTGACCCAGGAGCCGCAGCGCATCGCAGACCGTTCACGCGCGCACGATGGTGGGACGCTGTACGATTTCTTGGGGATTTGGGTATTTGGTCACCGTATCCCTCTCGATAAAGTCGCAGATGCAAAGACGATTTCACGTTTATTTGGTATTACTGAATTAGACCCACGAACGGTAGATGTCCGAAAGTTTTTTGATTCAATTCTTGATCCGAACGTCTCTCAAAAATTTGCAGAACGATTTTCGATGGCTGGGTTGAATCACATCATCTCTTTCCCCCTCTATTCGCGCAACGAAGTTATAGGCATACTCTCGTTTATGGGACCCTTTGTGTCGCACGAAGCACTGAGCCACATGGCAACCTATTTGCACTTTATCCAAGGTATGTTTGCGCAACTCTATGAACGTGCAATGCTTGAGGCTCAAGTGCTCCGTTTGCAACGACTCAATCGTTCGATCAACGCCTTATCGCAGATTACACAAACCGAAGGATTTTTTTCCCACATCGCACGTGCGTGTGTCGATATTTTCGATGTGCAACATGTGTTCGTGCTTCTAAAAGATGTCGATGATCACACTGCACAAATTGTCGAGTCGTTCGGCGCAGAAATCGACGAGTCGCTTCCCTACTTGTGGCATGTCGTCACGCCAGAACCACAGCGCATCGTCGCACTGACCATCACTGTTGACCCTTTTCTTGTCTACATTCAAACGCACGTGCCTGTTAAGGTAGCGCTCGTCATCCCGCTCGTCCAAGCAGGCCAGTGCTACGGCGCTATCTACATTACGCATGCACACGAAGAATTTTTGTCCCAGAATGATCTTGTATACGCCGAACAGTTAGGTGAGTATGTTTCGAATGCACACGCAAAACTCACCCTCGCACAGTCGCTCGATCAATCAGAAAAACGCTATCGATTATTGTTAAACGAATCGAGCAACCCCGTTTTGGTGGTCAATCGGTATGATCAAGTACTGCATATCAATCATGCAGGCCGGCGGTTTGTGGGCATTGATGACGAGTCGACAGTACTCCTGAGCGACGTGCTTGCCCTCAAAAGCACGTCGATGTGGCACTACGAGCGCGAGCGCCTGATCCGCCGCGAAGTCGACAAAGTGTTTTGGCAGGGTGAAGCACTCAATGTGATGCGTCAAACCAAAACACCGTTCGAAGCAGAAGTCATATGCGTGCAACAAAGCGATGGTCACACCGAGTTTCTGATTACCTTTCATGACATTACTGAACGTCTCCACGTCGAACAGCAACACCGTCTTCGTGAAAACGAACTCGATTTGTTCCAACACATCACCTCCGTAGTCAACAGCTCGCTCAACCTCGA
>CANHPK010000207.1 GCA_947462525.1 Roseiflexaceae bacterium
CAGTCCTTCGGCTTGTGTGTCGTCGAGCCCATCGAGGAGCGTCGTGTCAAAGCCCTCGCGCTCTCCTTCTATTTCGTTGAGCAATGCATCCCGCACCGCATCAACGCCACGCGCGCGCATCCGCTCGAGACTCCAGGTGAGCACACTACGGGTACGCTCACTCACCCCGAGCGACCCAAGCAGTGCCCGAATAATGCCGATGTGCCCGAGTGTGATGCGATACCCTACGACGTCGGCAGCGGCGAGTCCGGCACAGGCCATACCGAGGACTTCGGCATCCGCACGCGGAGCAGTCGCTCCGATGCATTCGACACCCAGTTGGGTGAACTGCCGCCAGGTGCCACGTTGCGGGCGCTCGTAGCGGAACACCGGGCCGTTGTAGCGCAGCCGCAACGGCAACGCGCTATCGGACATCTTGCTGATATACGCACGCAATACCGAGGCAGTCCATTCGGGGCGCAACACGAGGTCGCGGCCATGGAACGAAAACTCGTATATTTTGCCGGCGAGTTCTTCGCCGAGCTTTCTCACATAGAGATCGCGATGTTCAAGCAGCGGTAAATCGATTGCTTGATAGCCATGGCCAACCAAGACGCTGTTGAGCTGAGCCAAGATGTGTTGGTGACGGAGGACTTCTTCGGGCAAGACATCTCGCATCCCACGGACTGCATCTACGACGTTTTCCACGCTGGTACCTCAGTGTTGACCATCCTGCTTCTATTTTAGCGTATATATGTTGGACAGTGACTCATGCTGAGATGAGCGTCGCATCATTAATGGGGACCCTCTGATCTTCGAGAGTTGTTGCGTATTTGCCCTTGATGCATGGCTATGCTATAGTAATGAGCAATGTGCACGTTCTGACGTGCCGCCATTACATGTATACGCTTTACTGAAGGAGCGACGACAACAATGTCGCAGCAAATCATGGACGCCATTGAGCAGCGTCAGATGAAAGAATCGGTGCCTGAGTTCCGTGAGGGCGATACCGTACGCGTTGGTGTACGTGTGGTCGAAGGCAGCCGCGAGCGTGTCCAAGACTTCGAAGGTGTCGTTATTCGCAAGCGTTCCGGTGGCATCAACGCCAACTTCACGGTCCGCCGCATGGCCTCACACGGCATCGGTGTAGAGCGTACGTTCCTCATCCATGCACCACGTGTCGACTCCATTACGGTTACCCGCCGTGGTAAGGTACGTCGTTCACGTCTGTTCTACCTCCGTGGTCTCACAGGCAAGGCAGCACGCATCAAAGAGCGTCGCAACTAGTTTATGGCTGTCGCATTCCGACGGACGGTCATGGCTTGGTTGCTTGATCGCTTGTATAACGAATGTGCCCCAATCTACGACACCGTGGCCACGCGAATATCGCGTGGCCACTGGTTTTTGTGGGGGCAGGCAGTCCTGCCCTACCTCCAAGCGCCCGTGCTCGAGCTCGGCTGTGGCACGGGGCACCTCCAAGCAGTTTTGGCACGTGATCACATTGCTGCGTGGGGGCTCGATCGATCAGCCCGCATGCTCCGCCTTGCACGCCGTCGGGCGACGTCACTTATTAATGGCGACAGCCGCGCTATACCTTGCCCAGATGCGACATTTGCGCGGGTTGTTGCGGTTTTTCCCGCGCCATACATCAGTGATCCGCGCACCCTCGCCGAGGTACGGCGCGTATTGCAGGCAGACGGCCGCTTGGTCATTCTGTTGAGCGCCGGCAGGCACAATGTGCGTCTTCATCCCATCTGGGATGCATTAACTAACGCTGGCTGGGAGCTCGAAACACCGGATTGCACAGTAGCTGGCACAAACATTCATCTCATCATAGGGACAGCGCATGTCTCCCACGTTTGACGAAGAGTGCATGCTCCACGCCCACGGTGCTTCGACAATCGCCGGCGTCGACGAAGTCGGGCGCGGCTGTTGGGCTGGCCCGGTAATGGCGGCAGCAGTCGTGTTCGAATCGTCCATCTACACCAATCCCGAATGCCTCGCAGGGGTCGATGACTCGAAGCGCCTGACAAGCGAACAACGCACTGCACTCGTCCAATCCATGCAACCGTTTATCCGGAGCGTCGCCGTTGGCTGGGTCAGTGCACACGATATTGACTGCATGGGCATCATCCAGGCGACGCGCGTTGCGATGCAACAGGCAGTGTTTGGGTTGACTGTTACGGTCGATGCACTGCTCGTCGATGCCGTCTCGTTCCCACACTGGTCGATCCCCCAACGCAGTCTCATCCACGGCGACCGCCGCTCCCTGAGCATAGCCGCAGCCTCGATTATCGCCAAAGTCGCCCGCGACCGTGTGATGCAGCAGCTCGACACGGTGACACCACGCTACGGGTATGCCGCCCACAAAGGCTACGGCACCCCAGCCCATCAGCATGCGTTGCTGCGCCACGGTCCATCGATACAGCATCGCCACACGTATGCCCCGATACGCACCTTTCATCTCACTGGTGCCTGGGCATTTGGCCGTACCGATGCCGAGCATGTGTGAATTTTGGTACACTGGGAGCACTGACAACGACAAGGATACACATGACCACGCACATTGAACTGCTCGAATACATGCGCCAACTGCGCACCATTGGCCCCGAAATGCCGTTCCCATTGGCAGCGCATATCATCGACAGCGGTGCCGATGTCATTGCCCCGCTGACCGCCTTGGCCATCGACACCACCATGCTGGTCGGCCCTGCGCCGCTCTGTTATGCGCCCATACACGCCCTCCGTTTGTTGGGCGAGTGCAACAGCATCGACGCGATTGCCACGCTGGTGCATGCCCCCGTGCCCGCAGCGCCCGATCAACTCACCGAAAAACGGACAACCATCTGGGATGGCGAAGTGCCGCAAATCATCGCGCGCAACGGCGTCGCCGCCATCAAACCCATTCTGGCGTTGCTCGATGACGACCACACCAGCAATGTCGGTCACCACCGCACTGCGTTGGCGATTGCCTACCTCAGTTATGCCCAGCCCGCAGAAGTTGCGTTCTTGACCGCTGCACTCGAAGAACGACTCACATCGTCAATACCCGACCGCAATGCGTCGGTTGCGTTAGCACTTGCAAACATGGGTGCCGAATCGAGCTACCCCGCCGTCATGGCAGCGTACAAAGCCGGGCACATCGCCAAAGACGCCGTCCAAATGGGCCCGATGCGCAAGCTCCTGCTGAGCCGGAGCAACGCCCGACTCGGGTGCGTCAATCATCCCCTCGGCGAACGCTATGCGCACCACCCTCTCCGCCCGCAAGCACAACAGGGCTAGGGATGATTTCGATTATCCTCAACGAAAGCACCGAAGAAGCGCAGTTCGTCGCGGCATGGCCCGACGCAGCGCTGCAATTCTATGCCGCTGGGTCATTGTGTAGCGTCGTCCATCCAGACACGACCATCCTGAGCGTGTTCATCCATACCGCGGTGCGTGCTGACGATATGGCCAGATTGCCAAAGCTTCGGATGATTGCAACACGTTCAACCGGGTACGACCATATCGATCTCGACTACTGCGCCGCCCATGGCATCACGGTCTGCAATGTCCCCGCCTACGGGGAACGCACCGTCGCCGAATATGCAATGGCGTTGCTGTTGGCGAGTAGCCGCATGCTCATCCCCAGCACCGTGCGTTTGCAACGGGACTTTCGTGCCGATGTGGCGGGGCTCCGTGGGATTGATATCTTTCAAAAAACTATCGGCATTGTGGGTACCGGGCGTATCGGCCGCAACTTTGGGCGCATGTGTACGGGATTTGCCCCGACGATTGTGGCCTACGATGTCCACCCCGACCACAGCTGGGCAGCCGAAGTCAATGCGACATACGTCGGGCTCGACGAACTCTATCGCCAATCCGACATCATCTCGTTCCATGCGCCCTTGACACCACAGACGCATCATATGTTCGGGATGGAAGCTCTTTCGCAGGTCAAACGCGGTGTCATCATTATCAACACCTCGCGTGGCGCACTGATCGCCAACGAGGCGTTGTTAGCTGGGCTCGATAGCGGTCAAATCCGCGCCGCAGGCCTCGATGTCGAAGAATACGAACACCTCATTGGCACCGTTACGCGCACCCCGGAAGCACACCTGCTCAAAGATATCCTCGCCCACCCGCATGTGATTGCGAGTGCCCACAATGCGTTCAACAGCCACGAAGCCATCGAACGCATCATCACGACCACCATCGATACCATTCGCCAGATGCAGGCCGGCATGGCCCCACAACACGTGGTATTGGCCCGATAAACGCATCGAACACACGCGAACAAATACATAGATCCGCCACAGCCTCGGCTGTGGCGGATAGTTTTTTTGGTGATGCAGGGATACCGCATGCCTACAGAATATGGCACAGAGACGTACGCTCTATCAGTATATTTGAACACATAAATAAAGTATAATCA